>DATCCI010000385.1:0-3423 GCA_036511415.1 Acidimicrobiia bacterium | reverse complement strand
TGAACTGGGTCGAGGAGAGCTTGTACGGCTTCAGGATCGGCAGCACCTGCTCGACCCCGGCGAATCCCTCGAGCGGCAGCGTCGCGAGCAGCTCCCGCTCGCCGATCGCGCCGATCACGGTGGCCTCGCGGCCCGGCGTCACGAGCGCGGCGCAGCCTGCCTCTTCGAGGCGCGCGACGACGTCGTCGATCTGATCGGGCGTCGCATGCCCGCTCATCACGATCAGGAGCTCGGGTGCACCGGTGACAGCCATCGCTCGGAGTGTAGATGCGCGGCCTCGGTCGCCTCCGAATTAGCATGCACTGACAATGGCCGACGACAGGAAACCCAAGGTCTTCTCCGGCATCCAGCCGACGGGCCAGAAGACGCTCGGCAACTACAGCGGCGGCTTCCGCCAGTACGCCCAGACGCAGGAGCGCGGCGACGCGTTCTTCTGCATCGTCGACCTCCACTCGATCAGCGTCGAATACGACCCCGCGGAGCTGCGAATCTCGACCCTCGACCTCGCCGCGCTGCTCTTCGCGACCGGCCTCGACGCGGAGCGCTCCACCGTCTTCTGCCAGAGCCACGTCACCGCCCACTCCGAGGCGGCGTGGCTGCTCTCGTCGGTGGCGAGCTTCGGACAGCTCGGCCGGATGACGCAATTCAAGGACAAGTCGGAGCGCAACGACTTCATCTCCGCGGCGCTCTTCACCTATCCGGTGCTGATGGCCGGCGACATCCTGCTCTACCAGACCGATCTCGTGCCGATCGGCGACGACCAGCGCCAGCACCTCGAGCTCGCGCGCGACGTCGCGGAGCGGTTCAACTACCGCTTCGGCGAGACGTTCCGCGTGCCGGAGGGCGTGTACCCCGAGCTGGGCGGCCGGATCATGGACCTCCAGGAGCCGGCGAACAAGATGTCGACGAGCGCGGGCACGCCGCAGGGCACGGTGTTGATGATCGACCCGCCCGAGGTGATCCGGAAGAAGTTCAAGAGCGCGGTCACCGACTCGGGACGCGAGATCCGCCACGACCCCGAGAAGCCGGGTGTCGCGAACCTGATCGAGATCATGGCCGTCGCCACGGGCGACTCGATCGCCGCGATCGAGCAGCGGTTCGACGGCGAGGGCTACGGCACGTTCAAGGAGGCCGTCGGCGAGGCGGTCGTCGAGCTGCTGACGCCGATCCGCGAGCGTTACGAGGCGCTGCGCGCCGACGAGCGCGAGCTACAGCGACTGCTTGCCATGGGAGCGGAGAAGGCGCGACGTGCGTCAGAGCCGACGCTCGAGGCGATGTACGACCGGATGGGCTTCTGGCGGTCGGAGGCCGGCAAGTTCTTCGGCGCGGCTCGCCCGCGCGGCTTGTAATCATCTCGTAACCGTCTCGTCACCGACTCGTCCCCCATCCGGGGACGGTGACCGGCGAGTGTCCCCTGCGGCGTACCGACAACCACCAAGGGGAGGTACCACATGGTCAGGCGAGCAGTACTCGCAGTGTTGTTGGCCGCGGTTGCAACATTCGTCGCTGTGCAGGCAGCCGGCGCGTCTCGGCACGACAGCCCGTCCGCGTCGTCGCAGAGCTGCAACCTCGGCACACGAGGCACAGGCGACATCAAGCACGTCATCTACCTGCAGTTCGACAACACGCATTTCAATCGCGACGCCACGAGCGTTCCGTCGGATCTCGAGCAGATGCCGCATCTCCTGAACTTCCTCAAGGGGAACGGCACGCTGTTCACGAACGACCACACGATCCTCATCTCGCACACCGCGGGCGGCATCCTCAGCTCGCTCACGGGCCTCTACCCGGATCGCCAGGGCCAGACGGTCTCGAACAGCTACGACTTCTATCCCGCGAGCAAGATCCCGTCGTTCACGAGCTCGTTCAAGTACTGGACGGCTCCGGTCGACCCGACGAACGACCCGCAGCCGAACATGATCACGGACACGGGCAAGACGACTCCCGCGCCGTGGGTCCCGTTCACGCGGGCCGGTTGTGACGTCGGCGGCGTCGGCACGGCGAACATCGAGCTCGAGAACGCATCGACGTCGGCCACGGGCGACATCACGAAGGTGTTCGGCACCGGATCGCCCGAATGGACCGAGGCCGCCGCGAACTCGCAGCAGGGCCAGACCGACTTCGTCGGCATCGCGATCCACTGCTCGCAGTCGCCACGGAGCCTGTGCCGGAGCGGCTCGGGCGCGAAGCCGGATCTCCTTCCGGACGAGCCCGGCGGTTACACCGGCTTCAACGCGCTGTACGGCACGAAATACGTCGACCCCGCGATCACGCACGGGAGCCCGTGCGTCAACGACACGTCGGGTCAGCCGATCACGGATTCCGTCGGGTTCTGCGGCTTCCCCGGCTTCGACGGGATGCTGGCGAAGAACACGCTCGGCTACGTCGCCGCGATGCAGGAGGCGGGCGTGCCCGTGACGTACGGCTACATCTCGGACGCGCACGATCTCCACGTTCCGGTGCTCTCGAGCGATTCGTACTCGAGCTCGGCGACCGGACCGGGCGAGCTCGCGCACGCGCAGCAGCTGAAGGCGTACGACGACGCGTTCGAGTCGTTCTTCGAGGATCTCGACCGCCATGGGATCAACCGTGGGAACACGCTCTTCGTCATCACGGTCGACGAGGGCGACCACTTCGCCGGCGGCGTCGGCAATCCGGCGGCAGGCGGTAACTGGCTCATCTACGACCACCGGACGTGCACGAACCTCAGTGCATGCCCGACGAACCAGCTCGGCGAGGTCAACGCAAACATGAAGGGAATCCTGCCCGCGGGCGAGCCCGGGTACGACATCCACTTCGACGACGCGCCGACCTTCTACGTGAACGGCCAGCCGGACCGCACCGATCCCACCGTCCGCAAGCTCGAGCGTGACGTCGGCAACCTCACATCGCTCGATCCGTACACCCGCGACGGCTCCGGAACGGTGCAGACCGTGCCGCTCACCGACAGCCTCGTGGACACAGTCGGGGAGAAGGCGCTGCACATGGTGAACGCGGATCCGACCCGGACGCCGACGTTCACGATGTTCGGCAATCCCGACTTCTTCTTCCAGACGTCGAACCCGTGCAGCGGAGTCACGGTGTGCGTGAACCCGAGCTTCGCGTGGAACCACGGCGACATCCAGCAGGAGATCGGGAACACGTGGGTCGGCCTGGTCGGGCCCGGCATCCAGCGGAACGGCGTCGACTCGACGACGTGGACCGATCACACGAACCTCAGGCCGACGATCCTGTCGCTCACGGGCCTGAAGGACGACTACGTCGACGACGGCCACGTGCTGCTGCAGGCGCTCTCGCGGCAGGCTGTGCCGTTCACGCTCAGCGGGTCGAGCATCCCGCAGCTCGCCGACGCGTACGAGCAGGTGAACGCGCCTTTCGGAGCGTTCTCGGCGGCGGTGCTGAAAGCGTCGACGAAGGCGCTGA
>DATCCI010000384.1:0-5895 GCA_036511415.1 Acidimicrobiia bacterium | reverse complement strand
ACACCACTCACATCGATCTCACCCAGGACATGCAGGCCCTCTTCGCCGACGTCTCCAAGACGTGTCGCTACGAAGTCCGCCGCGGTGAACGCGACGAGCTCAAGGAGGAAGCGTGGATGTCGGCCCGCGGCGAGCCGGTCGACGATTTCATTGCGTTCTTCGACCGGTTCGCGGCCGGCAAGGGACTTCCTCCCGCCCCGGCTGAACGCCTGTGCACGCTGGCCGAGGCCGGCCTCCTCGATCTCTCCACGGTGAGCCACGACGACGACGCGTTGGTCTGGCACGCGTGCTTGCGCGCCGGGAACCGAGCACGACTTCTGCACTCCGCCTCGCTCTTCCGCGAGCACACTGACACCGCGACGCGCAACTTGATCGGACGTGCGAATCGCTACCTTCATTGGCACGACCTTCTCCGCTACAAGGAGGCCTGTATCCCTCTCTTCGACTTCGGAGGTTGGTACAGCGGCCGCGACGACGAGGATCTGCTGCGGATCAACGCCTTCAAAGAGGGTTTCGGCGGTCGCGTCGTGCCGGAGTTCCATTGCGCGGTACCGGCTTCGGTTCGAGGTTGGATGGTGTTGCTCGCCCGGCGGCTCCGAAACCGCTAGCTCGCAGGTGTTGCTGCCGAGGGGCTCGGCTCACACGCTTGCTCCGATTGGTGAAGCGACGCGAGCCGCGCCAGGCTGATCGAAAGGCACCGACGATCCGAGGCTCGTGCGCGTTCTCGTCGTACACAACGAATATCGATCCGAGATGCCATCGGGTGAGAACCAGGTGGTGGCGGCAGACGCCGAGATGCTCGCGCGCGCGGGTATAGAGGTCGACATCTACGCTCGCTCCAGCGACGAGATCGAGAGCTTCGGCCTCGCCGCGCGCGCCGCGCTACCGGTTCGTCCGATCTTCTCACTCGAAGACACCCGCGCCATCCGTTGCCGGATCCGCGAGACGCGGCCCGACGTCGTCCACCTGCACAACCCGTTTCCGTTGATCTCCCCTTGGGTCGTACGAGTCGCGAAAAGTGAAGGAGTGCCGGTGGTACAGACCGTGCACAACTACCGGCATTCGTGCCCGGCCGGCGACTTCTTCCGTAACGGAGCTCCGTGCGAAGACTGCAGCGGCAAAGCGCTCCCTTGGCCGGCCGTCGTGCACGGATGCTATCGAGGGTCTCGTCCGCAGAGCGCGGTGATGGCGGCCGCCGCGCGCGTGCATCGGACGACGTGGCTCATGGTCGATCGCTTCTTGCCGGTCAGCGAGTTCGTCGCCGGTCACCTCGTGAAATCCGGTATTCCACGCGAGCGGATCACGGTGCGACCGAACTCGGCGGAGCCGCGAGGACCGGTGCGACCTCTCGGATCCGGATTTCTGTTCGTCGGGCGCCTGACCGACGAGAAGGGCGCCTCGCTCTTGATCTCGGCGTGGACGCAGTCCGACGTGTGGCGAGGCGAGCGACTCGTCGTCGTCGGTGACGGACCGGAACGTGATCTCGTGCTCTCGGCCAGCGGGCACAACGTTCACTACGAGGGCACCGTCGACCGAGCTCGAGTTTCCGCGCTGCTCGACGAAGCGGCCGTCGTGGTCATCCCATCCCTTTGTTACGAAGGGTTCCCGCGGCTCGTCGCGGAGTCGTTCGAGCGGGGCCGACCGGTAGCGGCGACCGCGCTGGGTGCACTGCGCGACCTGATCACCACCGACGTCGGCTGGACCGCTCCTGCCGAACCAGTCGCGTTCGCGCGGATGCTGGCAACCGCGGTCTCGGACCCGTTGCTCGCGCAAAAGGGAGTGGCGGCGCGAGCGACGTACGAGGCGACGCTCACACCGGCGGCGTCGATCGCATCACTGCTCGATGTCTATGCCGCGGTCGGCGCAGGCCGATCAGGGCGCTCTGGTATCTGAACCCAGCGTGAACAGGCGACCGTTGGTCGCGCACTGGAACTGGTACCGATCCTGGATCCGACGGAGGAGCTCTTCCAGCCGACCCCATTGGTCGTACTCGTCGAGTTCCCAGCTGTGGAACCAGAGATGGGCAACCCCGCCGTGGCTCGAGACATGCGCCACTCCGAGCTCGAAGTGCTCGGTCCAGTCGGTCGCGAATCGGAAGATCCGCGCGTAGTTGGCGGCACCGCGCCAGTTCCTCTCGACGATCGCGTGACGCGCCTGGATGCGACGGCTGTGCGAGAACGCCTGAGTTGTCGCGCCGCCGAGGAACGCATCGTCGGAGAGCGTCACGATGTTGCCCATGGTCGTTCGCGCTCCGGCGAAACCGGCCTCGGCTACGAGATCTCTTGTCTGCCGATCGAACTTGCCGCGCGGGTAACAGAACGACTTCACGGGTGCCGAGGTCACATCTTCGAGCCAGGCCCTCCCGTCGCGGATCTCCCGGCGCGCGCGCTCGCGATCGAGCGGAGGCAACGCGAGATGGTTGTACGTGTGCCCGCCGACCTCGAAGGCTTCGGCCAGGCGCCGAACTCCGTCCGGTTCGAGAACTTCCCGTTCCGGGTTCCGGGCCGGAACGTAAAAGGTTGCCGCATAACCCAATGACGAGAGCAGGTCGGCGGCGCGCAGATCGCTGGGGTGGCCGTCGTCGACGCTGACTGTCACGAAGCTCACTGCGGAAGGCATCAGGTCATGTCGCCGGGTCGGACGAAGGCGCGTCGAGGCCGCGCCGCGCGGCCCGACGCTCGACGATGTCGGCCATCGCCGACTCGTAGCTTCGCAAGGATTTTGCCGACGTCGCGCGTTCGGCGCGGCGCAGGTAACGCGAGACGTGTTCCGGCGCCGAGCGGGCGTCGAGGCCGAGCGCCTCCAGGTACCGCCACCCGACCGACCCGGGCGCGGTGAGATGCAACACCGCGGTCTCCGGCTTCCAGCTCCCGACGAGTGCTCCGACCCGGGTCACATAGTGGGCGAGGTCGAACAAGGGATCTTCCTCGAAGCGACTGGCCTCCCAGTCGACGAGAGCCAGACCGTCGGTCGTCTGCACGATGTTCCACGGCGCCAGGTCGCCGTGAACGACGAAGCCGAGCGGGGTCTTGGCCAGCGCGCACGCGGCCGAGAGGGCTTCCTCGAGACCGGCTTCGCCTCGGGCGCTGTCGCGGGCGATGACGTCGGTGACGAGCACCAGCCAGCCGTCGATCTGCCCGCTCCAACGCACCTTGGCGGAACGGAACGGCACGTCGACGCGGGCGAGCGCGCTCATCGTCTCGATCTCGTGGCGGATGCCGTCGTCGTCGAGGCGGCCGAGCTTGACCACAACCCCCTGACCGGCGGGGTCCATCAGGGCGAAGAGCCATCGGTCGGGCTCCCGGGCGTATACCGCGGCCCCGTGAACGTAGGAGGTGGCCGTTTGCTCGAGGATGTTGTCGATGTTCGGGACCGGCGCGGCGCGAGACCACATCGCCGGCATGGCGCGCGCGACGACCGCGCTGGCCAGCCGGGCGCGCGCGCGACGGGGCTGGTAGATGACGCGCGTCGCGGCCATGCCCGAACGACCGGGGGTCGACCATACGGCGAGGCGGCGCGGCGTCGGGAGAACGCGCTGCCAGCGGGGTGGGGCGTCGCGGCCGTTCCGAGGCGCGTTCACGGATGTCGTGGTCGGATTCGGAGCAACCGCGAGCTCCGGCCTCGAGTCCACGCCTCCATGGGCCGCCACTCCCCCTCGTCGTCATCGGACGGCGCGCACCCCGCCTCGAACCGCGGTCATCATACAGCCCGAGGCCCGAGCGGATCCTCGCGGCGAGACCAGGTCGCAACGGTGGCGTTGGGCGAAGAATCGAGGATCTTCGGGATGGGCAGTACGTGACGGACATGCCGCAATACCGCGCTCTCGCCTCACGAGGGCTGTTCATCAACATGTGTTGCCGCAGAAGTTGATGCCAAGACTGATCGTGTTGTTCGCGAACGTGTTGTTCGATGATCCGGCGTCGCCGTCACCGTCCCAATCGAAGTTTCCGAAGTTGTTGTTGGCGAGCGCGGCTTCGGCAGGCGCGCAGTCGAGGCTACGGGCGGTGCACGCCATGAGCGCGTTGTCGTAGAGGTGGACGTTGGCAAGGTTGCATGCGGCTCCGCACTCACCGCCGGAGGCGCCGTTGTCCAAACCGGTTATCCCGTTGCAGTTGCCGGACACGATGTTGTGGCTGATGTCGATGTTGGCGTTGCCGGAGCCGGTGTGGCCTGAGTCGGAGATCGAGATGCCGCCACCCCAGCCCGGATTACAGCCGGGCGGACGGTTGTCGAAGGTCTTGAAGCCGTTGCCTCTGACCACGTTGTACGTGATCGAAGCGCCCATCGAGACTTCCCAGAAGATGCCGGAGTTCCAGTTGTTCGTAACGGTGTTGTTCGTGATCACGCCGCCGTTCGAGTTGATATCGGCCCACAGTCCCATGCAGGCGTTGTCGTGCACGCTGGCGTATTGCACCGTGATGTTGTCTGCGACCCACTTGAATCCGCCGGCTTCATGGGAGCATTCCCCTCCGCTGGTGACATGGTCGGCCTGGAAGGCATTGTGGTCGATCGTCAGGACGAGACCTCCGTATGAGGTGAGTATGTCCTTCGACGCACCGCCCCCGGCCGTGAGTCCCTCCTGACGGTTGTAGGCGTACCGACCACCGACAACGATCCAACCCGTACCGAGCTCGGTTCCGGCCCCGAGCCAATCCCCGCCGAACTTCGCGCCGTTGTCGTGCACGTTCAGGTTCACCAGCGTCCAGTCGACCGAGGTACGCGGGTCGGGAACGGTGATCGCCCCGAACGCGTCACCCTTGGTCTTGTAGTCGCGAATCTCGACGTCGAGGAGCACGACACCGGAAACGCCGGGTTGGGCGACGACGGCGTCGGTCATCGACCAGCGGTTGCCGTCGAGCACGGCGTTACCGGAGCCGACGATCCGGTCGTTCGACTTGGGCGTCAACGTCCAGTGGTGAATGCCGGACAAGCAGAACGTCGTCCCTTGCGGCTTCGCGTCGATGTCCGCCTGACCCGACAGCATCGGTACGCCCACACAAGGCTCCGAAATGGCCGAAGCCATCGACGGGAGGATCGCGAAGGCCCTCGCCGACGGGCTTACAGTCGCCGGGGTCGTCGTCGTGGGCGGGACCCTCGTCGGTTGCTTTGCGAGCGTCGTCGAGGTCGTGGGCCTGCGCGCGCGCTGTAGCGCTTCCCGCACGGTGTGCCGATCGGTTCGGTGCGTCGTCTTCGCGACTGCGACCGATCCGGTCGCCGCTACCAAGAGCAAGACCGCGAGGAACCAGGCTGTATGAAAGCGCTTCATTCGAGCGTCCCCCTTCGTGCGTGGCAGTTGCCACGACGAGTAGTTATCGACCCCGACGACCTGGGCCCTTGAAGTCGGCGAGGCGCGCGAAGGGAGTGAGAGGCCTGAAGTCCGCGAAACGGGCGGGCAAGCGTCCGTCGGTATCAGCGAATGCGTACCGAATGCGCCACATCGACAGGCATGTCAGGCATGCACCGATACGTTCGGCATCCGAAGCGATCCTGATTGGTGTTCTCGCGATCTCGCTTCGGTGGGAAACGGCCACCCCGCCCCATGTAGACCGATATACCCCGCGGTGCCGCCTAGTTGCGCGTCGTCGCTCGTCCTAGTGTCGGATGTCGAGATGCTTTTGCGCGACATCGGTGCCGCGGTTCGCGGAACGAAGCCTTCGAGCCTGGCGCGCGCGGCCGTCGTCGTGTTGATTGCCGCGCTGGCCGTCAGCTCGTCTCCCGCGGGACCGGGCGTATCGAGCCACGTCGACTCGGGAAGGCTCATCGCGGCGGGTCCACCGGCCGCCGTTCGCGCGGTGACCGCGGTTCCGGCGAACGCGGCGGCAACGGTGAGCTTCGCGGCGCCGGTGTCGAGTGGTGGCTCGGCGATCACCGGCTACACGGTCACGGCCTACGTCC
>DATCCI010000383.1:0-3036 GCA_036511415.1 Acidimicrobiia bacterium | reverse complement strand
TGCGCGCGCTGGGTCAGGTCGCGGACGATCCCGTACAGCTGGGGGGCGTCGGCTTCCGACACCGGCACGGCACCGGCGGCGCGGACCGCGATCTTGTCGGAGAACCAGTAGGAACCGCCCACGAAAACGAGTCCCAAGACGAGCCCGATGAGGAAGCCGCCCTGGCCGAAGAACGCTCCGACACCCATGAAGAGCGCCGCGAGCGCGGTCAGCAACACCACCGTCTTGACATTGTTCTTGAGCATGTTGTCTCTCACCTCGGTCATCGAGAACACCGGTATGCAACCAGATATGCCTGAGAGGTGGCTGCGAATCGACTGGGTACGCGGCGGTGGAATGCGGCGCGACGGTCAGTCGTAGTAGCCCGAGTGGACGTAGAGGCACGGGATGCCCTCCGCCCGGAACATCGCCACGTTCCGGCGGTCGTCCTCGAACGCGAGCGCCAGCTCGAACCCGGCCGAGCGCAGCTCCCAGACCGTCGACTGCTTGAAGTCACGAGCCAGTTCGTAGTCGCCCCACGGCCGCATGATCAGGAGGTCCCAGCGGATCTCGTAGCGCCGGAGCCACGCTTCGGTCAGGTACTCCACCCGGTGCGGACGAGCGGTCAGCAGCACGATCTGCAGGGCCGGGTCGAGCAGGTCGAGCAGCCGGTGTACCTCCTCGATCACGGGATCCTCGCCGCAGGCCTCGAAGAACGAGCGCCAGTCCTGGCGCGGCGACTCGAGGTAGTGCTGGCGGCGCGACGCGTCGGAGAGCACGCCGTCGAGATCGACCACCACGGCGCGCGCCGGCACGACCGGTCCCGCTCTCCACGTCCAGTGCTCCGGGAGGTACGACAGCGCGCGCTACTCCTCGGGCGGCTGTGACGCGAGGTACTTCGACTTGATCCCGTCGACGACGGTCGGATCCGCGAGCGTCGTCGTGTCGCCGAGCGAGTCGTCCTCGGCCACATTGCGCAACAGCCGGCGCATGATCTTGCCCGACCGCGTCTTGGGCAGCTCTTCGGTGAACAGGATCGTCTTGGGCTTGGCGATCGGACCGATGAGGTGGGCGACGTGGTTGCGGAGCTCTTCGACCAGCTCGTCGCGCGGTTCGATTCCGGTGCGCAGCGTGACGAAGGCCGCGATCGCCTGCCCGGTGGTCGCGTCGTTTCGGCCGACGACTGCGGCCTCGGCGACCGCGGGATGGTCGACCAGCGCGGACTCGACCTCGGTGGTCGAGATGTTGTGGCCGGCGATGAGCATGATGTCGTCGACCCGGCCGAGGAGCCAGAAGTAGCCGTCGTCGTCGCGTTTGGCGCCGTCGCCGGCGAAGTACTTGTCGCCGAAGCGCGACCAGTAGGTGTCGCGGTAGCGCTGCGGGTCGCCCCAGATCCCGCGCAACATCGACGGCCAGGGCCGGGACAGCACGAGGTATCCCCCGCCGGGTATCCCGACCGGCACGCCCGCGTCGTCGATGATGCCGGCTTCGATGCCGGGAAGGGGGAACGTCGCGCTCCCGGGCTTCAGGGTCGTCGCGCCGGGAAGCGCGCTGATCATGATCGCACCGGTCTCCGTCTGCCACCACGTGTCGACGACGGGACACCGCGCCCCGCCGATCACGCCGTAGTACCAGACCCAGGCCTCGGGATTGATCGGCTCGCCGACCGTTCCGATCAGCCGCAGCGACGACAGATCGTGCGCCGCGGGCAGCTCGTCGCCCCATTTCATGAACGTCCTGATCGCGGTCGGCGCGGTGTAGAAGATCGTCACCTTGTACTTCTCGACGATCGACCAGAGCCGGTCGCGGCCGGGATGGTCGGGCGTGCCCTCGTAGAGCACCGAAGTGGTTCGGTTCGCGAGCGGCCCGTAGACGATGTAGGAGTGGCCGGTGACCCACCCGACGTCGGCCGTGCACCAGTAGACGTCGGTTTCCGGTTTCAGGTCGAAGACGTACTTGTGCGTGTAGGCGACCTGCGTCAAGTAGCCGCCGGTCGTGTGCATGATGCCCTTGGGCCTTCCGGTGGTGCCCGACGTGTAGAGGATGAAGAGCAGGTCCTCGGCGTCCATCGATTCGGGCGCGCACTGAGGACTCTGGCGGTCGACGCCGTCGTGCCACCACAGGTCGCGTCCGGCTTGCATCGCGCACTCCGACTCGGTGCGCCGCAACACGACGACGTGCTCGACCGACGGCGTCTCGGTCAGCGCCTCGTCGGCGATCTGTTTGAGGGGCACGACCGAACCGCGGCGCCACGCGCCGTCGGCGGTGATGAGCACGCGCGCCTGCGCGTCGTTGATGCGGTCCTGGAGCGACTGCGCGGTGAAACCACCGAAGACCACCGAATGCGCGGCGCCGACCCGCGCGCAGGCGAGCATCGCCGCTACGGTCTCGGGCACCATCCCCATGTAGATGGCGACCCGATCACCCTTGACGACGCCGAGCTCGCGCAACAGGTTCGCGACCCGCGACGTCTCGTCGAGCAGGTCCTGGTACGTCACCGCGCGGCTGTCGCCGGGCTCGCCCTCCCAATGCAGCGCGACCTGGTCGCCGTGGCCGGCGCGGACGTGACGGTCGAGGCAGTTCTCGGAGACGTTCAGCTTGCCGCCCACGAACCACTTCGCGAACGGCAGCTCCCATTCGAGGATGGTGTCCCACTCGCGGTGCCAGTCGAGCGCGAGCGCCTGCGTCGCCCAGAATCCCTGCCAGTCACGCTCGGCGTCGGCGTAGACGCTCGCATCGGTCGTCAGCGCGTGCTTCGCGAAGTCGGGCGGCGGCGGAAAGGTGCGACCTTCTTGCAGCAGTGCGGACAGCGTCTCAGCCATGCCCGCGGAGGCTAGTCACACCCGGAGCGGAGCGACGCCGGCTACCAGGCAAAGTCGCGGCCGCCGGCACCGTTCGAGGCGAAGAGCACGACCTGATGCGCGCCGAGGCCTCCGCGATCGGTGAGCGCGGCCGCCTCGGAGACGCGGCTGCGACCCGCCAGCGCCTCGATGCCGCCGCCGGCGGCGCCCGCCTCCCAGACGCGGCGACCTTCGGTCACGAGCTCGTCGATGCCGA
>DATCCI010000382.1:0-2039 GCA_036511415.1 Acidimicrobiia bacterium | reverse complement strand
GGTGGGGTCGACGTGCAGGGCGGACGCGAGCCGCGACTGCAACCGTTCGAGCGCGAGCTCACGGTTCTGGTGCTGCGACCGGCGCTCCGACGCGGTCACGCGTACGACCGGACCGAGCCGTTCCAGCAATCGCGCCCGTTGGCGCGGTCCGAGCGAGGGCGACGCCGCGACGTCGAAGCGCACCTCGACCTTGGTGTTCGACGTGTTCGCGTGCTGTCCGCCCGGCCCGCCGGAGGCCGTGAACCGCCACTCGAGCTCGTCGCTCGCGATCGCGCACGACCGCGTGATCCGCAGCACGCCGTCCGGGTTCACACCGGGGACACTAGACATGTGAAGCCGCACGCCGCGCGGACGCGCTAACGGGTCAGCGGCTTGTACTTCAGGCGGTGAGGCTGGTCGGCTTCGCCGCCGAGGCGCCGGTGGCGGTCTTTCTCGTAGTCGGAGAAGTTGCCCTCGAACCATGTCACCTGGCTGTCACCCTCGAAGGCGAGCACGTGGGTGGCGATGCGGTCGAGGAACCAACGATCGTGGGAGATCACCACTGCGCAGCCCGGGAACTCGAGCAGCGCCTCTTCGAGGGCACGCAAAGTGTCGACGTCGAGATCGTTCGTCGGCTCGTCGAGCAGCAACACGTTGCCGCCCATCAGCAACGCCTTCGCGAGATGCAGCCGGTTGCGCTCGCCACCCGAGAGGTCGCCGACGCGCTTTTGCTGATCGGATCCCTTGAAGTTGAGGCCGGCGACGTACGCGCGTCCGTGGACCTCACGCTCGCCGACCTTCACGAGATCGACGCCGCCCGTGATCT
The DNA here is from genome assembly GCA_036511415.1 of Acidimicrobiia bacterium. Taxonomy (GTDB): domain Bacteria; phylum Actinomycetota; class Acidimicrobiia; order IMCC26256; family PALSA-610; genus PALSA-610. The sequence goes on along the minus strand of DATCCI010000382.1, from coordinate 1,234 downwards.
CCTCGTAGACGGTCTTGTCGGCGTCGAGCGCCTCACGAGACTGGTCGACGTACGCGAGCTGTACGGTCGGACCGACCTTGAGCGAGCCGCCGTCGGGGTCTTCTCGCCCGACGAGCATCCGGAACAGGGTGGTCTTGCCCGCGCCGTTCGCGCCGATCACGCCGACGATGCCGCCCGGCGGCAAGGAGAACGACAGATCTTCGATCAGCAGCCGGTCGCCGTAGCCCTTCCGGAGCTGCTCGGCTTCGATCACGAGATCGCCGAGGCGCGGCCCCGGCGGGATCGTGATCTGAACCTTCTCCTGGCGCGTCTCGGCCGATTCGGCCTCCGCGACGAGCTTGTCGTACGCGGTGATGCGCGCCTTGCCCTTGGCTTGACGCGCCCGGGGCGCCATCCTGACCCATTCGAGCTCGCGCTGCAGGGTGCGACGCCGGGTCTCGTCGACCTTCTCTTCCTGCGCGAGACGCTGCTCCTTTTGCTCGAGCCAGCTCGAGTAGTTGCCTTCCCAGGGGATCCCCGCGCCCCGGTCGAGCTCGAGGATCCAGCCCGCGACGTTGTCGAGGAAGTAGCGGTCGTGGGTCACCGCGACGACCGTGCCGTGGTACTCCTGCAGGTGCCGCTCGAGCCAGGCGACCGACTCCGCGTCGAGATGGTTCGTGGGCTCGTCGAGCAGCAGCAGGTCGGGTTTGCCGAGCAGCAAGCGGCAGAGGGCGACCCGGCGCCGTTCTCCGCCGCTCAGGGTGGTGACGTCGGCGTTCGCCGCCGGAAGCCGCAACGCGTCCATCGCGATCTCGAGCTGGCGGTCGAGATCCCACCCGCTCACGTGGTCGATCTTGTCCTGGAGATCGGACTGCTCGGCGAGGAGCTTGTCGAAGTCGGCGTCGGGCTCCCCCATGCCGGTGCACACCTCTTCGAACCGGTCGAGGAGCTCCTTTGTGCTCGCAACGCCCTCGACGACGTTCCCAAGGACGTCCTTGTCGGGATCGAGGCGGGGTTCTTGGGGCAGGAACCCGACTGAGAACCCGGGCGTCACCCGGCATTCGCCCTGGTAGCCGTCGTCCTCGCCCGCGATGATGCGCAGCAGCGTGGACTTGCCCGCGCCGTTCAGCCCCAACACCCCGATCTTGGCCCCGGGGAACATCGAGATGTTGACCCCGCGCAGCACTTCCTTGTCGGGCGGATGCACCCGGCGCAGATCGCGCATCGTCAGGATGAATTGGTGAGCCATACTCCT
>DATCCI010000381.1:0-8206 GCA_036511415.1 Acidimicrobiia bacterium | reverse complement strand
ACCCGATCGTCGTGAAGCCGGCGTTGAAGCTCTCGTCCGCCGAGGTCGTGGAGAACGCGTCCGAGCTCGCATCTGCAATCGGTGCGTACCAGGGACGCGTGCTCGTGCAGCCGCGGATCGAAGAGCCCTTCTTCGGTTTCGGTGGGCTGATGTACCAAGGACGTCTCGTGGCCGCGATGCGGACCCGGTACGTTCGGCTCTGGCCGCAACCATGCGGCACGGTCGCAACGGCGGAGACGCTGCCACCCGACCCCGCACTCGAAGAACGCGTCGTCGAGCTCCTGCGGGGTTACGACGGACCGTTCCATCTCGATTTCGTCGGGCAATATCTCCTCGACGTGAATCCGCGGATCCATGCGACGCTGCCCTTGGCCATTCGGGGCGGCGCCAACATCGTCGCGATGTACTGCGACCTCCTGTGCGGAAGAGCGGTCTCCGACGTGCGGGTCGCAGCCGGATTGCGGTTTCGCTGGGTCGAAGGCGATCTCCGCAGCTTGTTGTGGGGTGTCCGGCGCGGCCGCCTCGACGTCGGTGAGGCGCTGGCCGCGCTCGCACCCCGACGCGGAACCGTCCACAGCTTCGCGTCGTACTCCGATCCGGGTCCCAGCGTGGCGCGCGCTCGCTACCTACTGCGCAGGGTGTCCGGGGGAAGGACGCGTGCCAGCTCGTCCGCGGCTCGTCCGACCAGCTCCTCCACGGGCGACGAGACGTCGAGATAGACGCGGGGTACCCATACCGGAACGCGGTGTCGCCAGGCGTTCGTCTGATCCGCGATCTCCTGCTCGGTGGATTCGGACGTCCGCGACATGAGCAGTTCGATCGTTCCCTCCAGCACGATCAGAAGATCCGATTGCGGGAGCATCCGACCGAGGGCGCGCACGAGCTTGGGGTGAGGTCGGAGCCGGTATCGCACCGGGTCGACCGCGAGGTCCCACCAGCCTCGCTCGATGACGACACATCCGCCCCGTTTCGTGAAGCCCCGCACCTTGGTGTTCCAACCGATGAGGGCCTCGGCGTACAAAGCGAGCAGTTTGGCGATCGACACCGGCCACGCATAGGCGGATTGCTCGTGCGGGTAGGCGGGGTCGGCGTCGCTGCGCGCGGGTAGGAGCTCGAAGCGATGGTGGAAGCGGCGGACCGGCCGACCCCCGAGCGCGGTGTCGATGAACGCGTCACAGAACGTCGTCTTGCCGGCGCCGTCGGGCCCGGCGACCGTGATCACCCAGCCCGCGGCGTTCGCAGGCTTCATCCTCAGACCAACGCTTTCGCTTGCTCCAACCAGCTTCGGCCGATCTCGTCCCACGAAAGCTCGTCGAGGGCGACCTCGCGAGCCCGAGCACCGATCGACGATGCACCTATCACGGTTTGCAGGCCGACCGCGAGCGAGTCGGCCGTCGCGTCGGCCAGGACGGCGGCACCGCGTCGGTGGAGAAGCAGCCCGAGCGGGTACGGCGTAACCAAGGTCGGCACCCCGATCACCGCGGCCTCCGCGACGGAATTTCCGAAGCCCTCCCACCGCGACGGGTAGGCAAAGGCGCTCGCGCTCGCAAGCGCGGCCCACTTCTCGGCGCCGTGGAGCGGCGGCTCGATACTGACCCACGCTTCGAGGTCGAGCTCGCGAACGAGCGCGGCCATCCTCTCGCGGCCGTCGCGCCAATCGGGCCCGACGAGCCGCAGGCGGGGCCGCTCGTCCGCGGGCACGCGCCCGAGGGCAGACACGAGCAGGTCGATGCCCTTGTGCTGCGGGTCGAACCGGCCGAGCCAGAGCACGTAGCCGCCCGTCCCACCGTCCCATCGCACATTAGGCGGCGGCTCGACACCGTTCGGGGCGATGAGTGCGCGTCCGCGATATCCGAGCTGTTCCAGGTCGGCCGCCTGCTCCGCGAAGAAATTGTGTACGGCGCGCGCCCGTTCGACCATCGGGAACTCGACGTACCGCCACCACAGACGCTTCATCCGCGGGCGTCGCCCGAAGATGTGCGGATCGTACGCACCGCGCGGCGCGACGACATACGGTATGTCGAGCTGTCGCGAGACTCGCGATGCGGCGACGTTGTGCGGCGCGAATCCCGAGTTGACGACCACGAGGTCGCTTCCGCGAAACGCGTCGCGCAGCGGCTTGGTTCGCGGCAGGCGCTGGTTCTCGGGCCCGACGTGCGAGACACCGATGCAGTCGATGCCCTCCGGCGGATCGCGCTTCGATCGACCGGGATCGAACACGATCGCCGCGTCGGCACCTGCCCGATCCAAGGACCGCGTCAGCCGGTGGACTGCACCCGTCATGCCTCCGTCACCGGACACGGCGCGGGGGTAGTACTGGACGACCCGCAACGTCATGTCGCGATGTTGTCAGCTGGGAGTCGCGCGCGGGCCATTCGGCCACCGCGCCGACGAGACTTGAGACTCGTCACGTTTCTCGTCCGCCGCGCCGGCGGGCCGTGGCCACCTGGCGGAGAGGCCCCCCGAGACGGGAGTATCCTTGCGACCCTCGTCGGGCACGCCCTGGGGACCGGTCCGCACCGGACGCTCCGGGCGAACCGAAGGGCGCTCCGGGCGAACCACGGGGCGCTCGGGGCGTATGGCCGGGCGTTCCGGGCGGGCCGCCGGGCGTTCCTCGTGCAGCGGACGCTCTTCGCGAACTTGCGGCTCTTGAGCTTCCGCCGGTGCCGTCGGCTGCGACCGCTCCAAGAACGTACGACGGCCGCCGTATACGTACCCCAGGGTGATCGCGTCGGAGAGGCGCAGCCGGCGCGCCAGCTCCTGAGCGTTGGTGACACTGCCCTCTTCGGACGCCACGACGATTGCGCGTCCGGCCGCGGCCGTGAGCACCGCGGCGGAAGAGGAATCGAGGAACCGCGGTGTGACGATCAGCACGACGTCGCAACGCTTCTCGACCTCCCGGAACACGTCGCTCATCGAGGTCGGGAACCGAACATCCGGCGGCTTGCCCGCGAAGCACACCGGTCGTTCAGTTGTCCAGGCCAGATCGACGAGATCGATCGTGCCGTCCAATCGCTCTACCCACGCCACCTGCTCCGCCGCGCTCTCCAACCAACGGGGAGTGGGTTGCCAGGAGCCGTCGGCATCGACGAGCAGCACCTTCAGACCTTGAGCCGACAGCGCGAGCGCGGTACGCCACGCGACGGCAGTGGGCGCGGCGCCGCCTTCGGGCGCCACGAAGGCAATCGACATGCCCGAGCCCTCGCGCCCTCGAACCTCATCGGCAATGAAGCTCCCGAGGATGCCGAAAAGCTGCGCGAGGCGCGATACCTGACGCTCCTTCGGAGCCGCGCGGCCGAGGATGTCGACGAGGGGCAGAGTCGACACGTCGATCAGGAGCGGTGCGCCGAGGACGTTCTCGGGGTCGCCGTTGTGCGAGAACACACGATTGCGGTACGCCCGCGCGTACGCCACTGCGAGACCGAGCAACGCGCCGACGACGATCGCGAGCAACAAGCTGCGCGCGGCCGCCGATTTTCCGCTCGATTGCGCCCCGTTCGGCAACAACACGAAGCTGATGCCGGCGCTCGGATGAAGCGCCTCGGACGCCACTTGAGCTCGGCGAGCGTCGAGCGGTGAACGGTTCGCGATGAGCTGCTGGATCTGGGCCAGCGAGGCCGCGTCGGTGTGCCCGGACAGCGGGGCCAGCGCCGCGTCGATGGAGGCAATGGACGTGTCGAGCTGCTCCCTGATCGCGGAGGCTTCGGCGGCCATGGACTGCTTTACAACGTCGCCGTACGCCGATACGACGGCGTCGGCTGCCGCCTTTGCCTCCGTCGCGCTCGAACCCTTCACCGCGACGGAGATCACGTTGTTGTTGTTGGCCGAGCCGCTCGCCGAGACGTGGGCCAAGAACCAGCCCGGCGATTCGTCGAGCGGAGGCTTCAGGCTCTTGCCGCGGACCGACGCGCGACCAGCGAGATTCGCGCTCGTGAACACCGCCAGCTGGTCGGCGACGTACCGGCTGGGATCGGCAGGGTTCTGTCCGCCGAGCACCCCCGGTCCGCTCGGGTCGGAAACGATCAGCGAGGCCTTCGCCGAATAGACTGCGGGCTTGGTAGAGACATAGAGCCCGACCGGGATGACGAGCACGATGACGACCGCGAACACGAATCGCCAGTACCGCCGAAACGCCCCGATGACGGTCGGTTCGAACTGCGACACCGCCTCCGTGCTCATCGCAAAATCTTAGCGCTCACGGCGCCGGAGACCGACGCGCGCTTCGGCCGTCGCCGCGGTCGCCGGACAAGTGGTCGTCGAACGCACCAAGGCGCTCGGGCGCCGTTGGCGTGACCGGTCACCGCCCGGCAAATTGTGGCGATGGATCTTCCGGGAGAGATTCGAGAGGTCGCAGACGTTCCCTCGGCTTTCGCCGACCTCGTCGCCGCTCGATCGCCGGATTCCATCGCGCTGTGCGGAAACGTGCTCGCGCACGAGTGCTACCGAGCGTTGCGCGCCACAGCCCTCGACTGGGCGCCGATCGAGGTGTTCTTCGGCGACGATCGGTTCGTCCCCGTCGACTCTCCGGATTCCAACGAGGGACAGGCGCGACGGGCCATGTTCGATCACGTGGCACCCCGGGCCGTCCACGGAATGTACCGCGCCGGCCCGATCGAGGACGCCGCCGACGCCTACGAGAAGCTCGTGCAGGGCGCTCCGCCGATCGAGGTCGTCCACCTCGGCGTCGGACCCGACGGCCACACCGCATCGCTGTTCCCCGGCACTCCCGCGCTCGACGAGACCCGGCGTCTCGTGGTCGTAAACGGCGACGATCTCCACGAGCACCCGCGGATCACCTTCACGTTCCCCGCCATCGCCCGCGCGCGCCTCGTCGTGGTGACGGTCTCGGGTCCCGAGAAGCGCGAGGTGATGGCGCGGTTGCGTGCGGGTGAGGATCTTCCGGCGGCGCGGATTCGAGCCGAGGAGGTGGTGTGGCTGTGCGATCGCGCCGCTCTTGGATGACGCGATGCGCTGCACCCCGCCCGCGCGGGAGATCAACGGACCGATCGACTCTCTGCGGTGTGCAGAGCCTCGCCGGGTCGAACGATCACGGTTTCGTCCAGCTCGGTCCGCAGGCGCGGCGGCCGGCGGACGACCGCCAACAAGAAGCGAGGAATGTTGACGATGTAGCGACGCGCGAGTCGCCGCGGTTCAATCGCGAGGCGGAACAGCCACTCGAGCCCTGAACGTTGCATCCACCGCGGTGCTTGTCGCAAGGTTCCCGCGTGGATATCGAACGCCGCTCCGACACCGATGAGGACGGAAGCGTCGAGCCGACCCATGTGTGCGGCCATCCACCGCTCTTGCTTCGGCGTGCTGAGACCGACCCATACGATCTCGGGCATCGCTTCGTTGATCGCCCTCACGACCGACTCGTCCTCGTCCGGCGTCATGTCACGAAACGGAGGTGAGTACGCGCCGACGATCCGGAGTCCGGGACAACACGCAGTCAGGTTCGAGCGGAGGAGGTCGAGGACTTCGTCATCGCGTCCGCCGTAGAGAAAGATTCCCCACCCGCGCTCGGCGGCACGCGCGCACACGGCCAACATCAGGTCGGGGCCGTACACGCGCTGGACGGACGAGGCTCCGGCGAAGTTCGCGGCCCACACCATCGGCATACCGTCGGGCGTGGTGAGCCCGGACTCGTTGTGTATGCGACGCAATTCCTCGTCGTGTCGCGCTTCCATCACGCCGTGCATGCCGGTGACGCACACGTAGTGCTGTGTGCCTTCCTCGATCCAGCGCGAGATACGCCCGAGCGCGCGCGGCGGGTCGACGGCACTGATGCCGACACCCAAGACGTCGACCCGCTGCCCGAAATCGGCAGCGTTGCTGCGGGCGCCGGATGAACTCACCTACTTCTCGACCAACTGCTTCTCGATCCAGCGGTAGGTCTCGGCCAGGCCCTGCTCGAGGTCGATGCGGGGCTCCCACCCGAGAACCTCGCGCAGGCGCGAGTTGTCGGAGTTGCGGCCGCGGACGCCCTGAGGACCTTCGACGTGCTCGACGGTGAGGGTCTTCCCGGCGACTTCGGTGATGATCGCGGCCAACTCGTTGATCGTCACCATGCGCTCGGTGCCGAGGTTCAGCGGCTCGCGGTAGTCGGAGTGCATGAGTCGGTAGATGCCCTCGACGCAATCGTCGACGTAGCAGAACGAACGCGTCTGCTCTCCGTCTCCCCACACCTCGATGGCATCCCCGTCGCGGGCCAGTGCCACCTTCCTGCACAAGGCGGCCGGTGCCTTCTCCCGGCCACCGTCGTACGTTCCGCACGGTCCGTAGATGTTGTGGAAGCGGACGATGCGCGTCTCGATTCCGAACTCACCCGTGAAGTACTTGCACACGAGCTCCGCGAAGAGTTTCTCCCAGCCGTACGCGTCCTGCGGTTGCGCGGGGAACGCGTCGTCTTCGCGCAATCCCTGAATGTTCGCGTCGACCTGGAGGTGCTCCGGGTAGATGCAGGCGGAGGACGAGTACAACAGCCGTGACACGCCCGACTCGCGCGCCGCCTCGAAGGTGTGCAGGTCGATGAGCGCGTTGTTGCGGATGATCGTGCCGTGGTTCGACGAGATGAACCCCATCCCGCCCATGTCGGCCGCGAGCGCGTAGACGTGGTCGATGCCCTGCGACGCCTCGAGGCAGGCGTCGACACGCCGCAGATCGCGGATGAGGAACTCGTCGGAGTGGTCATCGGAGTACTCGGGATACTTGAGGTCGACGCCGCGGACCCAGTGGCCCTGATCCTTCAGGTACTTCACCAGGTGGTGGCCGATGAAACCGCCGGCGCCGGTAACGAGAGCTCGAACTTCAGTGGACATGGTTGTTACCTCTTCGCCTAGTAACCGCGGTGGGCCAGTACTGCCGGAATCGTCAGCAGCAGGATCTTGAGATCGGACACGAACGTGACGCGCTGCGCGTACGCGATATCGAACTCGGTGTGCTCGTGCATTTCACCATTTCCGCGCGCCTTGATCTGCCACAGGCCGGTGAGGCCGGGCTTGACCGTGTGGCGAGCATGCTGCCAGGGCTCGTAGCGCGCGACGATCTGGGGCAGCTCGGGCCGCGGACCCACGACGCTGAGCTTCCCGTTCAGAACATCGAACAGTTGCGGGAGCTCATCGAGACTCCACGCGCGCAGGATCTTCCCGATCCGCGTGAGCCGGGGGTCGTTCGCGTGCTTGTGCGTTCGCCGGCGGTCCTCCCCGACAAAGTTGTCGCCTCCGACGCGGCGGTCGGGATACATCGTGCGGAACTTTCGCAGCGTGAACGTCTTGCCATCGCGCCCGACGCGTGTCTGGCGCAAGATGATGGGGTGACCGACGCTCAGACGGGTGAGAAGCGCGACGACGATGACGATCGGCAAGAACAGCAGCGCGAGCACGAGAGCCGCGGTCCTGTCGATGCACGGCTTGACGAAACGCTCGTATCGAGTCGTGCATCGTGGGCCGATCAGCAACGGCGCTTCGACGGCGGCCGACTCCGGCTTCCAGGTTGATCGGTGGTCAATTGCCCACATTACGTTGACATCCCCGCCATCAGTTTGCAGCCACGCACGGCGGCCGCATCGACAATCCCGTTGCTCATCATGCTTCGCGCGCACAGTGGTGAGCAAGTGTTACCCGAGTATAAAACTGGAATACCGGCCCAGACGCCATGAAAACGGCGGACGTTCGGTGTCTACTCCGTAAATCGGCATGAAATCGGTCAATCAGGACGATGGAGCGATTCGGATCCCGCCAGCCGTCTGGGCGAACTTTCATTTGGCTGTCTCGACCAGTTCACGAGACGCGCGCTCCTCCGTCGTCGCTGCGAACGCGATCTCCTCCACCGCCGCCACGCAGAGTCGCCTCTCCCGCCGGCACGTCCCGTCGCCGCCCCGAGGCTCGATCATCAGACAAAACCCTTGATACCGACGGTTCTCGGTTCGGACACGACCCGCAGCGCCCGGAGCTCGTGGTCGCCATGCGGGAGCACTCCGTTGCGGCCGAGCACCGCCATCGTCCGTGCGGGCTCGCGGCCCGGCGGCGCGATCAAGGGCATAGCTCGTTCACGTCGGCGCGCATCTCGTCGGTCCTCGGCACCGGAATGCGCACGTCGTGCATCGTCATGCGAGAGCCCCTCCGGTCACCGCCGCGGCCCACCCGACTCAGGTCCGTTGGAGCGCCCGACGATATACGGGCGCTTCCCGGCATTCGGGCATACCGGC
>DATCCI010000380.1:0-5432 GCA_036511415.1 Acidimicrobiia bacterium | reverse complement strand
TCCGTCGCACTGACTTCGATTGCCACGTCTTCGGCGATCGCGAGATCGAGAGCGTCCTCCGGTCCTTCGACGGCGACGTCGGTGAACAACTCGTCGACCGCGGTTGCAGTCGAGAGATCTAGCAATGCGGGAGTGACCCGGAAACCGAGAGGTGATAGCAGGAGCTCGGTGTCGGTAAGCGAAGCGTGCCACGTTGCTCGGATGTGCGAGTAGACGATCGCGGCCGCGCCTCGTCCACCGTGGCCCGTGATCTCGCGAATGCGCGCGAGCACGTCGGGTCCGACAGGCTCGCTACACACGAGGATCGTCGGGATCCAACCATCGTCGGGGCAATCCGACACGCGCGCTTCGAAGGTGCGCTCGCAGCGGGCGGATGCAAGGGCGGCGGCGAAGGTGAGCGACGCCGCTTCGAGATCGTCGATTGCAGCATCGATATCCGGGAAGTGCGTCACGCGCTGTGCGCCGATGATGTCGATGTCCGTGACACCAACCGCGAGCACGTCGATGTGGTCCGCCCACGTGCTTGTCGCGAGCTCGACCGTGAGGCGTCGTATGAATGCGCTGACCTGTTCGGGCGAGCCATCCACTGTCAGCGTGCCCGTGGTCTCGACATCGACGAGCAAGCGACCGCCATCGATGTCGCCGAGCGCGACGAGTGCCGGGAGCGGAGCGCACGCGCCCGAGCCGAGCGAGCGAAGATCATCGACGCCCAAATCGGGATCGGTGATCCAGCCGCGTGCGTCATGGGTCGCTCGAAACCCGTCCGGTGGCCGGTCGGGCGCGCGGTCGCAGAGGATTTCGACCTGGCCACCGCCGATGCGCACCGCGAGAAGCGCGGGAGGCTCGGACTTGCTTGTCGCAAGGCCGGAGCCGAAGGCTCGCAGTGCGAGATCGAGGAGTTCGGCGTCGGCGAGATCTGCAGCGCGGCGCAGCCGACGCTCCACTTGTTCGAGATTGGGGCTGGTTGAAGGGATCGGTCGGCCGGCGCGACGCCTGCGTCTCTGCACGCGGCGAAGGCGGTCGAGCAATACGACGAGTGAGGCGGCCCCAAGTCCGCCGCCGATGAGGAGCGCAGGATCGATTCCGCGTTCTGAGTGACGCTCGGAAGGCTCGCTCGGACGGGGAAGCGGCGCGGCCGTCGCCGTCGGCGCCGGCACTGTGGGCGAGGTCGATGGATCTGTGGTCGACGGCGCGACTGCGGGACGGGAATGGTGTGTCGGGGCGTGATGTGTGACGACAGGTGGCGACGGAGTTGTGACCGACGCCGGCGGCGGCATCTCCTGACTCACTCCGGTTGCGTCCGCGGGCATTGTCAGCACCCAGCCCGGAATGATGAGCTGCGGGTCCTCGAGCGAGCGGTCGTCCGGCTGGGGTGTTCCGAGGTTGAGTTCGAAGATCTCGCGCCAGCGCAGCGGATCGCCGAGGTGTTTCTCCGCGAGTCCCCAGAGAGTGTCGTAGCGCACGACGGCGTACGTCTTCGTCGTGACGCCTGTTTGAGTTGGTGCGCTCGCGCGCGCAGGCGTGTCCGCACGCAAGAGGAACGCTGCCGGCGTCTCAACCGAGACGGGAAGCGTGACCGCCGGAGTCAGCTGCCTCCCACTCACGAGGGGTGCCGCTCTTGGGACGTGGACGCTGCTGACGAGCAACGCGGCCGATGCGATCAGTTTGCACATCGCGGGCTGCGCGATCCCGACGAACCGCAGCCGCGGCGCCGCAGTTCCTCGTGCCCACGCGATCGACTCGACCAGGATCGATGCGGCGATCTGCGCCCAGGCGAACCACCCCACAAGCGCGAGTGCCTTGATCAGTGTCGGGTCCGAGATCTCGTTGCGCGACAGGGCGTGCGTGATGTCGTGAAGCGATGGAAGAACACTCGGCAGAGGCCAGCCCGCAAGTGTCGAGAGCGCGAACGGCACGCCCACCGCGAGGGCGATCAGCGTGACGAGCGAGCCGACACCCGCGGTTGCGCGCCGGAGGCGCGAAGTGGATCGCATTGCTTCAGTTGCCCTCCTGCTCGACGGCCCGGACTCCGTGCGCCTTCCCTCGTCCGTGGACGGTCATGCTCGTCAGGCCGGCAAGTCCGAGAAGGAACGTGCGGCGCGTGATTGTCACCTCGACGAGTACCTCGTCTCCGTCTACCGACGCCGTGCCCTCGTAGCCCGTCTGCGTGAGATAGCTCTCGGCGCGAAACACGGCAGACGACCCGTCGAGTCGTGCGCCTCCGGAGGTGCGCGCTGCCCCGGTGTCGAGTGCTTGCGCGCCCGCTCGAGCGGCGGACTCGGCGACGTTCGCGGCCTCGCGCCGCGCGGCGAGAACATTGCCGCCGTCGAACACGAGCCCGGCGACCAGGAGCAAGGCAAGCATGAAGCCCACCACGAAGACCGTGACCGTCCCGCGTTCGTCGACGGGGTTCACGAGACTGCCCGGTAGACGTCGATCGGAGCGGTGAATCGTGCCGTGATCGTTCTCGATGCCGGCAGACCGAGACCGACGAGGTCCTGCAGGGCGACCGCGCACGAGACCGTGGCGGTCACAGTCCCGCCCGCCCGGAAGTCGGAGGTGTCGAGAACGACCGACACCGCCCTGCAGGTGACGCCGCCCTCGTGTAGATCGCCGCGCGCGGCCGTGTCGCTGCCCGCGACCGCTTCCGTGACGGAACGCGCGTTGGCGGCCTCTCTCGCCACGTCACGCGCCGCGGACTCGACTTCACTTCGAGACGAGGCGATCCGGCCCAGTGCGACGACGAAGAGCAACACGACGATCAACACTGGGGTGATCAGAACGAGCTCGGTCGTAGCAGAGCCTCGTTCGCCGTGTTGCCGAGCAACCTTCATGGTTGGTCGGGTCGGAATCGTTCGACGGGGCTCTGGGCCTGCCCGTGGACGTGAAGGGTGAAGCCGGGAAGCAGAGAGTGGATAGTTCCGTCGACCTCGACCCGAGCGACATCGGCATCGCGCGTCGCCGTAACGGTGACGCCGTCGACGAGCTCGGGCGCGGCGCTCGTCATGAACTCTTGCGCACGCGCACGACCGTCGTCGGCGGTCGCCGATTCGACTCGTGCCGCACTCGCACCTTCTTGCGCGGCGGCTTCGGCAACGTGCGAAGCGTGATACCAGAGACCGAACTGGATCACGAGCATGATCAGGAAGATGAGCACGGGAGTAACCAGCACCGCCTCAACCGTTGCGTCACCGCGTTGGTCGCGGGCGCCGACGCGGATCACGGTCCGTCGGTGGGGATCGAGTTCGCCTTGGCCGTCACCTTGGTGACGATGATCGCGCCGGCCGCAATCGCCAGCGCCGCGAAGATCGCGACGATGATCACCTTCTCGGTGACCTCGCCGCGTTCGTCGAGCCCAGCGGCGTCCCAGCGTGCTCTCAAGATCGGTACGAGTACCGAAAGGAAGGTGAGCTCGTTCACGGGCGGTAGTCCTTTCAGCGTGCGGTCAGAGACCGGTGAGAACCTGGTTGACGGCCGGGTAGCCGAGGAAGATGACGAACCCCACCATCAGAAGGACGATGGGCAGAGACATACGTTCGCTCGCCGCCTGCGCGACGCTTTCGGCATCTGCGAGACCACGTATCCGTATCGCTCGGGCCTTGGCTGCAATGGAGCCACGCACGCGCGCTCCCTCGTCGCCCGCGAGTGCGACGCTCGCCGCGAGTTCGTTGAGCTCACTGATCTGGAGCTGCGAGCCGAGCCGGTCGAGTCCGGCCCACGGCGGCTCGCCCATCAGCCGCGCTTCCGAAAGTGCTTGGCGGAGTTCGGAGAAGGCCCAACCCTGACCGCTTGCCGCGCTCAGTTCGAGAGCACTCTCGATCCCCGCGCCGCCCGCAAGTCGCACCGCAACCAGGTCGAGGAAGCACCCCAATGCGTGACGGAACGCGCGACGACGTTCGGCGGCCGCCATCTTCAGTGAGAGCAGCGGGAGGAGCGCGCCGGCCGCGGCGAAGACGAGCGAGATCCACACCGGGAGGATGAGGGACACCGAGACGCCGCCGGCGATCATCAACGCGGCGGTCGCGGGCGCCCACAACAGTCCGGCGAGCGCGCACAAGGTTTGGCGGGCGATCAGCGCGTCCGCGGATTGCGACGTGGCACGCAGGTCAGGCGCGATCCTCCGAACGAGTTGGCTCCCGACACTTGAGCGCGCGATCGGGCGGCCGACGAGGCCGACGAGGAGGCCGCCATCGGAAACCTCTATCTGACCAGCGCGAGGGCGATGCAAATGTGCGAGCGCGTCGGCGAGCGCCGGGCGTGCCGGGATGAGTCCCGAGACCAGCACCATCACTCCGACGCCCATGCCCGCGCCGAGGAGCAGCACGAGGTTCACGCTCGTGCCCCCGCGGTTGACGCGTCACCGATGAGGAAGCGTTCCGGCGACCGGAACCGACTCATACGCGCGAGCCACCAGAGAGCAAAGCCCCAGCAGATCGAGATGAGTGCGAGCGTCGTCTGGCCGAGCGCACTCGAGTACGACGTCACGTAGGAGGGGTTCAGGACGACGAGGCCGACGGCCGTGAGGACGGTGCAACCGGTGATCACCCGGACCGCCGTGCGCATTCGGGCGCGGGCCGCCTCGATGCGGAGCTGCATCGCGGCTTCGTCGCGCGCCGCCTGCGCGAGCGTGCCCAGGAGGTCGGTCAGCTCGCGTACGGACTCAGTGGCAGCGACACTCAGGGACGCGACGACGAGGTCGGCGATCGGGTGCGCCAAGTCGTCCGCGAGCCTGTGTAATGCTCTCGAGAGGGGTTCGCGCTCGATGGCGGTCGACAGCGCGAGGACCTCGCGCCGAATGGGTTCGGGTGCGACGGGCGACGTCGCCGCGATCGCCGCCTCGAGTCCGTGTGCCGCAGCGATGGTGTCGCGCAGCATCTCGGTCCAGGACGCAATCGCCTCGGTTCGTGCCACGCCCGTTTCACGCGCCGAACGTCCGCCCAGCAGCTCGGGTGAGCTCCAGCCCAAGAGTCCGCAAGCAATGGTGGCAACCGGCCATCGCGTCGCGACAAGCACGGGAACGGCCAGCCCGAGAGCGCGGCCGAGTCTCATGCGTGAGTCGGAGAGTTGTGCGATGGTCCGGGGCTGGTGGTCGGTCGGCTCGCGCCGCTCCATCCCGGATGCGACGAGGAGAAATCCCAAGGCGACGCCCGCGCCCAGGAATGCGGCGATGGCGGTCACGACTGCTCCACAAGTCGGTAGCGATGGTGAACATCGTAGCCCTCGGCGATCAGGTCGTCGGCGAGATCGTGGGGGAGGGGGATGGCCGGAACCGCTCGACCGTCGGGACCGGGCGCGAACAGTTCGTTCGTGACGACCTGACGACCATCGGTGTCGACGACCTGACGTATAGATGCAACGAACCGGCCGTGTCTCGACTTGGCGATGAACACGACCAGGTCGATCGCGGCGGCGGCGAGCTGGTTCGTCGCTTC
>DATCCI010000379.1:0-3509 GCA_036511415.1 Acidimicrobiia bacterium | reverse complement strand
TGGTGACGGTGTGGGTGCGCGCGGATGTGGGATCCGATGTCTCCCGGGCCGACGTGGAGCGCTCGCCGTTCTACGACCTCCTCCCGTTGCGCGGGCTCGAGCTCGGCTCTGTGCACCAGACGATCACCGCGGAAGTCGCGAGCACGGCGAATGCACGACTGCTCGCTTGCGCTCCCGGTGCGCCCCTGTTGCTCTGCCGGCGCGTCACCTACGACGCAGCCGGCGCGCCCACGCTCGTTTCCGAGCACCGTTATCCCGCCGATCGCACGACGTTCGAGATCGAGTTCTCGTTGAGAGCAGGAGCTCTGCAGCATGCCTGACCGGATCGAACCGACGGCTCCCGAATCACTCGTCGAGGCGGTGTACGCGAAGTTCCCGGAACGGATCGCCATCGTCCGAGAGCGGCTGGGCCGGCCGATGACGTTCGCTGAGAAGATCCTCGCGGCCCATGCCGACGACCCGAGAACGGTCGGGCTGGCGCGCGGCGTCGACTACGCCGACTACCGCCCCGATCGCGTCGCCTTGCAGGACGCGACCGCGCAGATGGCGCTGTTGCAATTCATGCTCGCGAAGATGCCGTCGGTCGCGGTGCCGACCACCGTGCACTGCGATCACCTGATCCAGGCTCGCGCCGGCGCCGACACCGACATGCAGGTCGCGCTCGCCACCAACCGCGAGGTCTACGAGTTCCTCCGTTCGGTGTCGTCGAAGTACGGCATCGACTTCTGGAAGCCGGGCAGCGGCATCATCCATCAGGTCGTGCTCGAGAACTACGCGTTCCCGGGCGGGATGATGATCGGCGCCGACTCGCACACACCGAACGCCTGCGGTCTCGGCATGATCGCGATCGGTGTGGGCGGAGCCGACACCGTCGACGTGATGGCGGGCTGGCCGTTCAACACGCGCGTCCCGAAACTCGTCGGTGTGCGGCTGACGGGGACGCTGTCGGGCTGGACCGCGGCGAAGGACATCATCTTGAAGGTCGCCGGCATCCTGACCGTGAAGGGCGGTACCGGTGCGATCGTGCAGTACTTCGGGCCGGGTGCGCAGTCGATCTCGGCGACCGGCAAGGCGACGGTGTGCAACATGGGCGCCGAGCTGGGCGCCACGTGTTCCCTTTTCGCGTACGACCACAACATGGCCAAGTACCTGAAAGCGACCGGACGCGAGGCGATCGCCGATCTCGCCGATCGCAATGCCGAGTACCTCGACGACGACGCCGAGGTCGCCGCCGATCCCGAGCGGTTCTTCGATCGCGTGATCGAGATCGACCTCTCCGCGTTGGAGCCGCACCTGGTCGGCCCGCACACGCCCGATCTCGCCCGTCCGGTGTCGGAGATCGCGAAAGCAGCCGAACGCGAGGGTTACCCGACGCAGATCTCGGCCGCGCTCGTCGGCTCGTGCACGAACTCGTCGTACGAGGACATCGGGCGGGCCGCGCACCTCGCACGCCAGGCCGCGGCGCGCGGCTTGCGAGTGAAGACGCCGCTCATGATCACACCCGGTTCCGAGCAGGTGCGCGCCACGATCGAGCGTGACGGTCTGCTCGCCGACCTCGAGGCCATCGGCGCGACGGTCCTCGCCAACGCGTGCGGGCCCTGCATCGGGCAGTGGCGGCGCGACGGCGCGCCGGACGGCCCGAACGTGATCGTCACGTCGTTCAACCGCAACTTCCCGGCGCGCAACGACGGCAACAAGAACACGCTTGCGTTCATAGGGTCGCCGGAGACGGTCGTCGGAATGGCGCTGAGCGGACGCCTCGACGGTTCCTTCCTGCAAGCGTTCGATCCGCCGTTCGCGGCCGACCTCCCGGCGCGCGGGTTCGATCGAGGTGCGAGCGGGTTCGAGGCGCCGGCCGACGACCCCGAGAGCGTGACCATCGAGGTGGCGCCCGGATCGGAGCGGCTCGAGCTGCTGGAGCCGTTTCCCGCATGGGACGGGCGCGACATCCACGGTCTGCGGGTTCTGCTCAAGGCCCGAGGCAAATGCACCACCGATCACGTTTCTCCCGCGGGGAAGTGGCTGACGTATCGCGGCCACCTCACGAACATCTCGCAGAACCTGTTCCTGGGCGTCGTCAACGCGTTCACCGACGGGCAAGCAGGCGTCGGCGTCGACGCGCGCGACGGTTCCGTCAAGCCGTTGCCCGACCTCGCCCGGGAGTACAAAGGCGCGGGCATCGAGTGGATCGCGGTCGGCGACGACAACTACGGCGAAGGATCGTCGCGTGAGCACGCGGCGATGGAACCGCGCTTCATGGGGGGACGCGCGGTGCTGGCTCGGTCGTTTGCCCGCATCGCCGAAGCAAACCTGAAGAAGCAGGGAGTACTACCGCTGACGTTCGCCGATCCGGCCGACTACGACGAAGTCCGCGCCGACGACCTCGTCGATCTCGACGGGTTGTCCGCGCTGGCGCCCGGTACCACGGTGCAGGTCGTCCTGCGGCACGCCGACGGCACCCGGGCCGAGGTCGTCGCGAACCACACGCTCTCGGCGGAGCACATCGACTGGTTCAAGGCCGGCTCCGCCCTCAACCTCCTCGCGAGGCGCCCCTAACCCAACCTCGCGCCCAACTGTCGGTACCGTTTCCGGGCCCGTGCGCCTGGTTTCGCGCCCAGCTGTTGGTGCCGTTTCCGGGTTAGCCGTGTTGGGCGAGCTCGGCGGGGAGGTCGAGGCGCTTGGTGATCGCCTCGTGCTCCATGGCGCCCCATTGCTCTCGGGGGACCATCCACATCACCTCGAACTCGTTGCCGTCCGGGTCCTTGGCGTAGATCGACTTGGTCACGCCGTGGTCGCTCTCGCCCGCGAACGACCTCAGCCGAACGAGACGCTCGCGTACCTCGGCGAGGTCCTGGATCGTCTCGACCTGCCACGCGAGGTGGTACAGGCCCACTCGGCCCTGCTCGGGCAGTGGGGCTTGCGGCCCGAGCGAGAAGAGCCCGAGGTCGTGATGGTTCTCGGTCGCGGCCGCGCGCATGAACACCGCGGCGCCGTCGCCGTAGTCGGCGAGGACCTCGAACCCCAACGCCTCCTCGTAGAACGCCGCGGCCCGGCGCGCGTCTCGCACGTAGAGAACGGCATGGTTGAGCCGTCGAACTGTTGCAGTCATACGCTCCGCAACCCCCTCAGGCGCTCGACGATTCCCGGGAAGACCTCTACGAAGCGATCGACGTCGGCGATCGTCGACGACCAGCCGACGGAGATCCGCAGCGATCGATCGGCGTCGACGCCCATGGCCTCCAGCACCGGCGAGGGCTCGAGGGTCTCCGAGGAGCACGCCGAGCCCGAATGTACCGCCACGCCGTGCTGGTCGAGGGCCAGCAGGATGGGTTCGGCTTCGACGCCGCCCACACCCAGGCACAGCACGTTGGGCAGCGATCCGTCACCGAGCCGTTCGACGTCGGCGACGATGTCGACGACCGCCGAGGCGCGCTCGACCAGCGCGCGTTGTGACGCAGTTTCCGCGGCGATATCGACGACCGCGCACGCGGCGCCGAACCCGACCCACG
>DATCCI010000378.1:0-2853 GCA_036511415.1 Acidimicrobiia bacterium | reverse complement strand
CACGGCGGGGTCTCGAACGCGACCGGTCCGGGAGGCTTTGCCACCGCGGTCGGCCAACTCACCGCGTTGGTGGGTACGTACGCCGTGCTCGTACAGCTGCTGCTGATGTCTCGGATCACGTGGCTCGAGCGCGCGATCGGTCTCGATCGCCTCGCGGTCTGGCACCGTTGGACGGGATTCGCCACGGTGTGGCTGCTGGTCGGACACGTCGTGTTCACGACCGTCGGCTATGCCCAAGGCGATCGCGTGTCGTTGTGGGCACAGACGCGCGATTTCATCTCGCACTATCCCGACGTCCTGATGGCGTGGGTCGGCTTCGTGCTGTTCCTCGCGGTGGCGGTCACGTCGGTGCAGATCGCGAGGCGCAAGCTGCAACGGCAGACGTGGTACTTCGTGCACCTGTACGCGTACCTCGCGATCGCGCTCACGTTCGCTCACCAACTCGCGGTCGGCACCGACTTCAGCGGCGACCGCGCGGCCCGAGTGTGGTGGGTCGGTCTCTATCTCGTCGTGTTCGGCACGATCCTGTGGTGGCGCGTGATCGAGCCGTGGCGGCTCAATCTCCGCCACAAGTTCCGCGTGCACTCGGTGCGACGGGAAGCGGCAGGCGTCGTGTCGATCCAGATGCGCGGGCACGATCTCGACCTGATCGGCGCCCAGCCCGGACAGTTCTTCCTGTGGCGATTCGTGACCCCGTCGGGTTGGTGGCAGGCTCATCCGTTCTCGCTGTCGGCGGCGCCGAGATCGAACCGGCTCCGGATCACGGTGAAGAACCTCGGCGACCATACGGCCAAGCTGCAGCGCATACGGCCGGGCGTGCGGGTCGTCGCCGAAGGACCCTACGGGGCGTTCACCGCCGACCGCCGGACGCGCCGGCGCGCATTGCTGATCGCGGGCGGCATCGGCATCACGCCGTTGCGCGCGTTGCTCGACACCTTCGGGCCGGACGACGACGTGGTGCTCCTGTACCGCGTCGCGACCGCCGACGAAGCCGTCTTCGGAGATGAGCTCCGACACTTCGCCGGTTCGCCCAACATGCGCATCCACGTGATCGCGGGCAGCGAGATCGGCGACGACCAGACCGACCTCCTCGGCCTCCCGATGTTGCGACGCGGCGTCCCCGACATCGCGACGCGCGACTGCTTCGTTTGCGGACCGCCCGCGTTCATCGACGCGCTGGAGCGCCGCCTCGCGCTCCTCGGCGTCCCCCGCCAACAGATCCACTACGAGCGATTCCAGCTCTAGGAGCAACTGCACGAACATGGACCGATCATGAGCCGCGCCGTACCGGCCGTCGTCGCCACACTGCTCGGACTGTTGGCGCTCGCGACGTTCAAGTCGTCGCCCGGCGTCCCCGGCAAGAGCGCGTCCGCGCTGCCGGGCCGACGGTCGGGCGCGGTCGCGACCGCCCCGCCTCGCAGGAGTGCGACCACCACCGCGCCGCCCGCGACCTCGGGCTCCACACCCGCCACCGATCCCGGTACCAATCCTCCGGCGACGCCCGCGCCCACGACACCGGCGACGAGCAACACCACGCGCACGATCGACGGCGATCCTTTCGACAACCAATACGGCACCGTTCAGGTCCGGGTGACCCTGCGGGGACACCAGATCGTCGACGTCACCGCGTTGCAGATGCCGACCGACCGGCAGCGTTCCGCCGATATCAGCCAGCAGGCCGAGCCGCTCCTGCAACAAGAGGTGCTGCAGGCCCAGAGCGCACAGATCGACATCATCGGCGGCGCGTCGTACACCAGCCAGAGTTACGCACAATCGCTCCAGAGCGCGCTCGACAAGGCCGGGGCTTAGCCCGAGACTCGCGCATGCAATCGGTGCGCCGGGTCGTCGAACAGTGGGGCACCGTCATCAGCCTCGACGTGCGCCGAGCCGATGACGAGCCACCGTTCGACGAACGCGCCGTCGACGCCTGTATCGCGTGGTTCGCGCGCGTCGACGACCTCTTCAGCACGTGGCGACCCGAGACCGAGATCATGCGGATCGGCCGCGGGGAGCTCGCAGTGGAGCACTCCAGCCCGGAGGTCCGCGCCGTGCTCGAGCTGTGCGAGCAGATGCGGCTGGAGTCGGACGGCGCGTTCGATGTCACCTTCGGCGCGCGCGCCGACGTCACACCGCGACCCGGGCTCGCCCCGCTCGACCCGTCGGGCCTCGTGAAGGGTTGGGCCGTCGCGCGCGCCGGCGAGCTCCTCCGCGCCGCGGGCGCGACGAGCTTCTTCGTCAACGCCGGCGGCGACGTACTGACCCGGGGAAATGCCGACGCGGCCGACGGGATCGACGCCGCCGGGTGGCGGCTCGGCATCCAACATCCCTGGGTACGCGACAGGGTCGCGGCAGTGCTCGTCGTCTCCGACGCGGCGATCGCGACCTCGGGGCTCTACGAACGCGGCGACCACGTCGTCGATCCGCGCACCGGACGGCCGGCGATCGGGCTCGCGTCGGTCACGGTCGTCGGCCCCGACCTCGCGATCGCCGACGCCTACGCGACCGCGGCGGTGGTCCTCGGGCCCTCGGGCGGTATGCGCTGGCTCACGACGCGCGCCGGATACGAAGCGATGGGTATAACCGACGACCGAGCGGTCCTCTTGACCCCCGGGTTCGACCGCTACCGCGTGTCGTAAGGTGCGCTCGTGTTGCTCGGACTTGCCCTCGACGCCTGGTCGGGCGCCGACGTCGAGCTCCCCGTCGCACGCGTGCAGCTCGCGGAGCGCCTCGGCTACGACTCGGTCTGGACGGCCGAGGCTTACGGCGCCGACGCGCTGACACCGCTCGCGTATCTCGCGGCGTCGACGAGGCGGATCAAGCTCGCAACCGGCGTCGTCCAGATCTCCGCGCGCA
>DATCCI010000377.1:0-2933 GCA_036511415.1 Acidimicrobiia bacterium | reverse complement strand
CCCCGCCACTCGTTCACAAGTCCGCACGGGACTATGCGCGAGGTCGTTTTACGGGAAGGTGCGTACCTGTCGACAGTGGGTTTGCACCGACACAATTCCCGGAGCGGTCGCGCTTGTCGTGGTGCATGTCGTCTTCGGGTTGAGCCAGCCACCCTGTATGAAGAGAGCGGCAGCCACAAGGGAAACGAGAACGACCGCGGCGATCAGATATGGGCGTGCTCGGTACGGGCGCGTGGGGCGGCGGGTCGAGCGGGCAGCTCGCGCGTATTTCCGATCCTCCGCAGGGTCCCCATACCAGTGGGCTCGTTCCATGAGCACCTCCCGCCGCGGCCAAGTGTCGCCGCACGGTTGCGGAACTCGCAAATGGACCACGCACGTTCCACGAAGCCCGGCTCGCGCAGTTTGACTGACGCGACCGTCACAAGGGCGTTACACCGAGGAGACCGAGACCGCCCTTCTGTCACCGCCGGGACATACACGGTCTCCGTCCGGGCCGGCCTCGATACCCCAGGCGGCCTCATCGGCCGGCACTACCGACAGGTGAGAGAGCAGACGCCTACGGAGATGTCGGCCCGCTGGAACTCGGCAGGTCAAAGCGGTCGCGTGGCGTGGTCACGGCGTGGTCACAAGAGTTGCGGGATACGACCGAACCCGGCCGGACGGTTCGCAACCTGACACACGCGAACGTGCAGGTCAGGGCACTTCGGTTGGATTCAGTGTCACCGGCCTGCATCCGACAATACGCCGCGGCAAGGACTCAAAATCCGCTGCTCGCAAGGGCATGAGGGTTCGAATCCCTCCTCGGGCACGCTCTGACCTGCACAAACGCAGAGGCTACGTCGGCCGGTGGGTCACGCGTGGGTCACGAGAGGGTTCGGGTAGCGCGCGCGGACCGTTCGTCAGGTTGTCGCACCTCGACGCGGCGTCCACTGTGACTGTCGACCGCGCGCATGACGCGCCGTGCTGAGAGGGTGGTCAGGCGTGTCTGCGGTCGTTGCCGTCGCAGATGAAGCGTGTTAGGCAGGTCCGTGCGAGCGCGCGGGGCTGTCGCGCGGAAGGGGCGTGGGTGATGCGGACGGGGTTCAGGAGAGGTCGGGCGCTCCGGGTCGGGTCGGTGTTGTTCGCTGGTGCGTTGAGCGTCTCGGTGCTGGTTGGGGCGGTCCCGGCGTTGGCGAGCAGCTCGGTCGTCGTTCGGACGATCCGCTTCGGTACTGCACTGTCCGCCGTTTCGTCGGATGGCACACACGTCTGGGTGGCCGATGAGCGTGGGCAGGACTACGAGCTGAGCGCCTCGACCGGCGCGGTCATCCGAATCGCTGGCGGCGGCGACCATCCCATCGCTATTTCGTCGGATGGCACACATGTCTGGGTGGCCAATCAAACCGGCAATAACGTGACCGAGTTGAGCACTTCGAACCGCGCGTTCAGCCGTGAAATCGCCGTCGGCAAGTTTCCCGTCGGTATCTCGTCGGATGGCACGCACGTCTGGGTGACGAACGGGGGTGGCAATCCGGTGAGGGCGTCGGTGAGCGAGTTGAGCGCCTCGACCGGCGCGGTCATCCAGACCATCCCGATGGGAAATGGAGCGTTCTACGTTTCGTCGGATGGCACGCACGTCTGGGTGACGAGCACCAATACAGTGACCGAGTTCAGCGCCTCGACCGGCGCGGTCATCCACACGATCCCCGACGGTCACGGTGCCAGTGGTGTTTGGTCGGATGGCACGCACGTCTGGGTGACGAACGTCGACAGTACGGTGAGCGAGTTCAGCGCGTCGACGGGCGCGGTCATCCGCACCATTCCCGTGAGCCGCGACCCTGGTGCCGTTTCGTCGGACGGGATTCATGTCTGGGTGACGCACTTCCGCAGTAACACGGTGACCGAGCTGAGCGCCTCGACCGGCGCGATCATCCAGACCATCGGCGTTGGCAACGGTCCCGATGCTGTGTCGTCAGACGGCACGCACGTCTGGGTGACGAACGGCAACGACGATACGGTGACCGAGATCTTGCCGGGCGTTCCCCAAGGCGACATCTTCGCGACGACGTTCAAACACTGCACCACGTTGCACGTCGGCTACAACCGCTTCGTCAACGGGGCGATCGTCCACTGGCGCGTCACGACCAACGGGGTCGGCACGGTCGCGTCCGGACAGTTCACCGCGATCGGTGGCGGCAAACTCGGATCAAAGACGTACCACTTCTTGGACATTGCGCTCGGGACGACGCTCCCGTCGGACGCATCAGGAATCCAGTCCCACGTCGTGTTCACCTGGGTGGACGGCGGCAGGTTCGACGCGACCCGAGATCCTGGCTGTTGAGATAGCTGAAGTCGTGATGCATCCCGACCCGACCGCCCTACTCCCACAGCAGGGTTACGCGGCGAATCTGCGCGAGTTCGGGTTCGCCCGCCCTATTGGTTGAAGGTTCCGCCCCGGAAAATGGTGACGGTGTCGTTGCCGGGGCCGCCGTTGAATGTCCCGCCGTCCATGAATTCGATGTTGTCGTCGCCTGCGTCGCCGTTGAAGCGCCCGCCGTGCATCGCGTTGGTTATGAGGTCGTCGCCGGGGCCGCCATTGAACGTCCCGCGCTCCAGAAATATGACCGCGTCGATGTCGGTGCCGCCGTTGAACGTTCCACCATCGACGGTAACGGCACGGTCGGGGCCGGCGTCGCCGTTGAACGTCCCGGCGTCGACTGAAGTGACCTGGTCGGCGCCGGGTCCGCCGTTGAACCTCCCGCCGTCGACGCTCGTGGCGCGGTCGCTGCCGTCGCCGCCGTTGAAGGTCCCGCCAGGTCCCACGGAAGTGACTTGGTCGTTGTCGGCGTCGCCGTTGAAGGTCCCGCGGGAGATGCTCGTGACCTGGTCGGCGCCCGGGCCGCCGTTGAACGTCCCGCCCTCCATGAAACCGGCGAAATCGTTCCCGTCGCCGC
>DATCCI010000376.1:0-5972 GCA_036511415.1 Acidimicrobiia bacterium | reverse complement strand
CGGGCCGACGTCGACCACGTCGACGACGCTCGAGAAGCCCAAGCCCTACGACCCGAGCAAGCCGATCGACCTCGGGGGAACGCCGGGTGTCACCGCGGTCGAGCAGCACCGCGCCGAGACCCTGATACGCGAGACGATCGTCGACCTTCGCAAGTACACCTACCCGGCGGAGGCGATCGCGGCCGGGTATCGCTCGATCGGCGACCGCCTCACGGGCGACGAGCACTACATCAGATGGGCCGACGTCGACGACGGACACATCCTCGACCCGACCCGACCCGAGTCGCTGGTGTACGAGGTCCGCAACGGCCGGCAGCAGGTCGCCGCCGCGATGTACATGCTGCCGATCAAGAGCCGCTTCACCGACGCGCCCGACGTGGGCGGCGCGCTCACACAGTGGCACGTGCATGGCGATCTCTGTCTGACGAACGACCCGGTGCAAAAGACGCTGTCCGGCTTCACCGCGATCGACGGTCAGTGCCCGCCGGGGTCGTCGAAGGCCGCCGACACCCCGATGTTGCACGTCTGGGTCGTGCCCAATCCGTGCGGACCGTTCGCCGCACTCGAGGGCATCGGCGCCGGCCAGGTGCCCGCCGGGCAGACGCGGCTCTGCGACACCGCGCACGGCGAGGCGACGACCGGCTGACCCGCACCGATCGACGCGAGGCGACCCGGAACGGGTCAGCGATCGCTCGCCTCCAGCACCCGGGCCCGCAATCCCATCGTCGCGAGCATCGAGCGGTCGGTCGCGTGGTCGGCGCACGGCGTCGTCGAGGTGAGCATCATGTTGCGCTCGCTCGTGAAGATCGAGTTGGCGCCCGCGAGGAAGCACAAGGCCTGGTCGGAGAAGCTCATCAGGTGCCGGCCGGCCGCGATACGGACCACCGAGGTGGGCATGAGCACCCGCGCGGTCGCGATCATGCGAACCGTCTCGTGGATCTCGACGTCGTCCGCACCCTCCAGCGGCGTGCCCGGGACGCGTGACAGCACGTTGATCGGTACCGACTCGGGATGGGGATCGAGGGTCGCGAGCCGGTGCAGGAACGAGATGCGATCGGCGGCCGATTCGCCCATCCCGATGATCCCGCCGCAGCACACGGTGACGTTCGTCGTCCGCAGGTTGTCGATGGTGTCGAGGCGGTCCTGGTAGGTGCGCGTCGTGATGACGAAGTCGTAGTACTCGGGTGAGGTGTCGAGGTTGTGGTTGTAGGCGTAGAGACCGGCTTCGTCGAGGCGACGCGCCTGGTCGGCGGTGAGCATGCCGAGCGTCGCACACACCTCGAGGCCGAGGTCGTTGACCTGGCGCACCATGTCGAGCACCCGGTCGAACTGGGCATTGTCCTTCACGTCGCGCCACGCGGCACCCATGCAGAACCGGGTGACGCCCTGGGCCTTGGCGCGCTTGGCGGTGCGCACCACCTCGTCGACGGCCATCAACGGCTGGGGCTTGACGCCGGTGTCGTGATGCGCCGACTGCGAGCAGTACCCGCAGTCTTCGGGACACGCCCCGGTCTTGATCGACAGCAGCTGGTTCACGTGCACGACGTCGGTGTCGTGGAACTCTTCGTGCACACGGCCGGCCCGCCGGACCAACGCCATGAGGGGCAGCTCGAAGAGTGCCTGCACCTCGTCGATCGTCCAGTCGCTTCGCCGCGCGCCGGTCATGCGTCGCCCATGCCTTCGGGCATCAGCACGGTCGGGTCGATCTGGCCGGTGAAGAGACCACCCTTGAAGCCGCCGTCGCAGTCGAACTGCAAGCCCGTGACGAACGACGAGCGCGGGCTGTTGAGGAACACCATCGGCCACGCCTGCTCACCCGCCACGGCATGGCGGCCGAGGGGAACCGGGAAGTCGTCCATGTATTTCTTGCCGACGGCCTTCTCGAACTCGGGCATCATCGGCGTGTCGGTGGGTCCCGGGTTGACGCAGTTGATGCGGATCCCGTCCTTGGCGAGGTTGAACGAACGGAACGCGGTGTAGGCGTTGATCGCTTCCTTCGACAGGCCGTACGCGTTCGCGAGCTCCTTCGGGTGCTCCTCGCACCACACGCGCGCCGCGCCGAAGTCGGGAGTCATCATCAGCCCGAACAGCAGCTCCATGTTCTGCATCCAACCGATCCCCGCGGTCGACGCGATGCTCGCGATCGACGAGCCTCGGATCATGAGCGGGATCACCGACTCGGTCACCTGACGGAGCCCGCAGAAGTTGACGAGCATCACGTCGAGGTTCGGGAACGTGTTCGGCAGCCCCGCGCAATTGAAGAGCGCGTTCACGATCTTGCCGATCTTCCCGATCGTCTCGTCGATCTGCGCAGGATCGCGTAGATCGCACTGGCCGAAGCTGGCCAGCCCCGTCACCTCGGGCTTCTTGATGTCGATCGCGTGCACCTCGGCGCCGAGATCGACGAGGATCTGGGCGGTCGCCGCTCCCATCCCCGAAGCCGCGCCCGTCACGATCACGCGCTTGCCCTCGTACTGCAGCACGTCGTTCATGCGTCAATCCTCCAAGGAGATGGCTCGTTCCGGGCAGTTCTCGGCGCCGATCCGCGCCTGTTCGGCAAGGGCGCCGTCGACCTCGGATGCGACGATCTCGCAGTGGCCGAAGTCGTCGGGGGCGAAGACGTCGGGCGCCAGCACGTAGCAGCGGCCGTGGCCGACGCACAGATCGGGATCGACACGCACCTTCACGCCGGCGCTTCTCCTCGGGTCGTCACTCGCAGTGTTTCGACTCGCTCCGGACGCATCGCAGACATCCCGGGCGGGCGGACGACGGAGATCCTATGCTCCGGGTCGTGCGGCCCCGCATGTTGGCATCGGTGTGTCTCGTCGCGCTCGCGGCAACGGCTTGCAGCAGTAGCAGTGGCCACAACGGCACCGCGCCCGCATCCCCCACCACCACCGTTCCCGCGTACCGGCTCGACGACACGCTGCGGCTCGACGAGGTGCAGGTACTCGGGTCACACAACAGCTACCACGGCCGGCCCTATCCGCAGGTTCTCGACGCGCTGTACAAGTCGACGCCCGCACTGGCCCGGACACTGGACTACGCGCACGCGCCGCTCCCGAAGCAGTTCGACATCGGCGTGCGCCAGATCGAGCTCGACGTCTGGTACGACCCGCGCGGCGGCAAGTACGCGAAACCGTCGTTTCCGC
The DNA here is from genome assembly GCA_036511415.1 of Acidimicrobiia bacterium. Classification (GTDB taxonomy): domain Bacteria; phylum Actinomycetota; class Acidimicrobiia; order IMCC26256; family PALSA-610; genus PALSA-610. Next base: position 2,820 of record DATCCI010000376.1, on the reverse strand, counting down.
TCCAAGAGGGCGTCCACATCCCGAACAACCCGGTGATGAACGAGCCGGGCTACAAGATCATCCACCAGGCCGACGTCGACACGAACTCGACGTGCCTCACCTTCGTGCTCTGCCTCCGCCTCGTTCGCACGTGGTCGGATGCGCACCCGGGTCACGTGCCGATCGACGTCCACATCGAGATGAAGGACGACAAAGCGACCGAGCCCATGTTCCAGGAGCTCGAGCACGAGATCCTCTCGGTGTTCGATCGCAAGCAGATCATCACTCCCGACGACGTGCGCGGCACCGCGCCGACGTTGGGAGAGGCCGTTCGCACGCACGGCTGGCCAACACTCGGCGGCGTGCGCGGCAAGGTCTACTTCACGCTCGACAACGAAGGGGCTTTCCGCGCCGCCTACCTCGTCGGCCATCCGTCGCTTCGCGGCAGGTTGATCTTCACGCCGTCGGCACCGGGACAGGACGACGCCGCGTTCGCGAAGCTGAACGACCCCGTGGGCGACGCGGCGAAGATCAAGGCAGCACTGGCGGCGCACATGATCGTGCGCACTCGGGCCGACGCCGACACCGTCGAAGCCCGGGAGAACAACCACCATGACGAGCAAGTCGCGTTGAGCGGCGGCGCCCAGCTCGTGAGCACCGACTACGAGCAACCCGACCCGAAACTCGCCAACGGCTACGTCACCAGGATTCCGGGCGGTACCCCGGCGCGCTGCGATCCGGTCACGGCGCCACCCGGCTGCAAGCCGAGCGACGTCGAGGATCCGGCGAAGCTCGCCGTCAAAGCTCCCTGAGCCAGTCCCGCGTCTCGACGATGTGGCGGACTCGCCGGAGGAACGCGCCCGCGTAGGCGCCGTCGAGCGCGCGGTGGTCGAACGCGCAGCACAAACGACCGACCGACGCGATGCGGAGCCGGTCGTCGTCGTCCGCGACCACCTGCTTCGAGACGCCGTCGGTTGCGAGGATCCCGACCTCGGGTCGATTGATGACGGGGAACGAGATCCACGTTCCCGACGCACCCGGGTTGGTGATCGTGAACGTGCCGCCCGCGAGGTCGTCGGGAACGAGCTTCCGGGCGCGGGCGCGCCCGGCGACCTCGCGGATGGCCGCGGCGAGGGCGCGCAGGCGCAGACCGTCGGCGCCGTGTACCACCGGCACGACGAGCCCGTGGAAATCGAGGTCGACGGCGATCCCGAGGTGCACGGCGCGGTGCGTCACGACCGACATCCCGTCCTCGGACCCCGTCGCGTTCATCAGCGGGAATTCGCGGAGCGCGTCGACCACCGCCCGGGCCACGAACGGCAAGGCCGTGAGCCCCGCCCCGGCGCGCGCCACATCGATCGCGCCGTAGTCGGCCGTGACCACCTCCAGCGCGTGCGGGATCGTGCGCTTCGATGCGAGCAGCCCGGCCGCGGTCCGGCGCCTGACGTTGTCGAACGGCACGACCTCGTCGCGCATGGTCTCGGCGGACGCAGGCCCACGACCGGCCGCGATCCCCGCAACCCGCACGTCGGCGCGCGTCACGCGGGCTCCCGCCCCCCGTCCCGGTAACGACGCCGGATCGACGCCGAGCTCGCGCGCGAGATTCCGCACCGCGGGCGACACGAAGCCGCGGGTGTCCCGGGCCGCGCGTCGGCGCCAAGGCAGAGTCGGCGACTCGCTCACATCTGGCTCACCGGTTGTGTCACCGCGACCCAGGCTAGGCCGTACACTGCCGAGCAGTGCACGACGCCGCACTCGACCGACCGCTCGACGCAAACCTCGACGACGCGCTCGACGACTTCCGCCTCGCGCTGGTGTCGCGCTTCTGCGACGACCGTGAGATCGCGCTCCGCCAGCAGAATCGCGCCTTCTTCCAGATCTCGGGTGCCGGGCACGAGGCCCTGCTGCTCGGGCTCGCGCGTTCTCTACGCGCCGGCTACGACTGGTTCTTCCCCTACTACCGCGATCGAGCGCTCGCGTTGGCGCTCGGCGTCACGCCGCTCGAGATGTTGATGCAGGCCGTCGGCGCCGCGGCCGATCCCGCGTCGGGGGGCCGGCAGATGCCGTGCCACTGGGGCTCGGCCCGGCTCAACATCGTGAGCCAGACGTCGGTCACCGCGAGCCAGTGCCTGCCCGCGGTCGGCTGCGCGGAAGCGGCGCGCTACATCGGCCGGCGCCCGCACCTGCCGGGCTGCACCGCGCACGGCGACGAGGTCACGTACGTGTCGCTCGGCGAGGGAGCTACCTCCGAAGGCGAATTCTGGGAAGCCCTCAACACGGCAACCCGTCTCCATCTCCCGGTGCTGTTCGTCATCGCCGACAACGGCTACGCGATCTCGGTGCGATCGACCGATCAGCATCCGGCGCCGATCTCGGAGATGGTGCGCGGCATTCGCGGGCTCCACGTGGTGAACATCGACGGACGCGACTACTTCGAGGTTCGCAGCAAGGGCGCGAATGCGATCGCGCACGTGCGGGCGGGCGCGGGTCCGTGCCTCGTCCACGCGGTCGTCACCCGCCCCTATTCACACTCGCTCTCCGATGACCAGAAGAAATACCGCGCGGCCGAGGAACTCGACGACGAGCGCGAGCACGACCCGATCACGGCGCTCGAGCAACGACTGCTCGCGGCGAGTGTGCTCACCGTCGAGACCGCCGAGCAGATGCGCGCCGAAGCCAAGGAGACGGTACGAGCCGCCGCCGAGGCCGCGCTCGCGATGGCGCGGCCGGCCCCCGCGTCGGTCACCGACCACGTGTTCGGGCCGATGCCGGTGAGCGCCGACCCCGGCGAGCCGGTCCCGGAGGCGGTAGACGGATCACCCGTCGACACGCCCGCCGAGG
>DATCCI010000375.1:0-7325 GCA_036511415.1 Acidimicrobiia bacterium | reverse complement strand
AGCCGACGATGAAACCGACGGCGAAGTCGTCGACCGTCTGGGAGAACCGTTGCCACCCGAGGAATGCGTCACCGGGCGGCGTGTCGCCCGTGGGCAGGAACGTGTTCGCCGTGACCACGCGGGCGAACCGATCGGGATGCTCGCCGACGAGCCGGAGGCCGATGAGGCCGCCCCAATCCTGACCGACGAAGGTGACGTCGCGCAGATCGAGCGCATCGAACAGCGCGGCGCGCATCCATTCGACGTGGCGGGCATACGAGTAGTCGGTGCGCTCGGTCGGCTTGTCGGAGCGGCCGAAGCCGACGAGGTCGGGCGCGATGCATCGGAGTCCGGCCGCCGTGAGCACGGGAACCATCTTCCGGTAGAGGAAGCACCACGAGGGCTCGCCGTGCATAAGTAGTACGACGGGACCCGTGCGGGGGCCCTCGTCGAGATGGTGAACGCGCAACCGCCCACCTTCGCCGTCGTCGACGTCGACGTAGTGCGGCGGGAACGGAAAGTCGGGGAGGCCCTCGAACCGGTCGTCGGGCGTGCGCAACGCCTTCATGAGTGCAGCTCCTCGGTCGTCCACCTACGATGCAAAGGCGTATGAACGTACTGCTCATCACGACGGACCAGCAACGCGCCGACACGCTGGGTGTCGAGGGCAGCCCCTTGCAGGCCACGCCGCGCCTCGACGCGTTCGCGGCTCGGGGAACGCGGTACTCCGGTGCACGTACGCAGAACCCGCTGTGCCAGCCGGCGCGCGCGACGATCCTGACCGGCACGTACCCCTCGACGCACGGAGTCACGTGCAACGGCATCGATCTCCCGTCCGACGCGCAAGAGCGTTCGATCGCGACCCTTTTGGGCCGCGCGGGGTATCGAACCGCGATCATCGGCAAGGCGCATTTCGCTTCGGCCTTCCCGTTCCTGCCGACCGGGCAAATCGAGTCGGTCGAGGGTTCGGCACGGGTCGATCCCGAGTGGAACGGCCCCTATTTCGGATTCGAACGCGCCGAGCTCCTGCTGTTCGGCCACAATCTGCGCATCGCCGATCTGATGGGCCGGTGGAACTGGGTCTTCGGTCCGCCACCGTTCGGCTTGCACTACGCGCAGTATCTGTTCCGCGACGGCTTCGAGCGGGGCCTCGAGCGCTTGCGGCTGATGCAGCCCGAAGCCGCGGGCGCGGTGTGGGACCACACCCAGACGTGGCGCAACGCGCTGGCCGAAGAGGACCATCCGACGACCTGGGTGGCCGACCGCGCGGTCGAGTGGTTGAACCACGTCGACGGGCCGTTCTTCGGGTGGGTGAGCTTCACCGATCCGCATCACCCGATGGACCCGCCCGCGCCGTGGTGCGATCGGTACACGCCCGCCGACACCCTCGAGGTTCTCCCGGAGATCCATCCCGACGAGTTCGCGAACAAGCCGGCCCTGCACAAGATCCTGTCGGACGGCTTGCGCGGCCGGCCGCTCGAGTGGGCGAATCCCGGCGGCGCGACGCTGACGCGCGACGAGCTCGCGCGGATGACGGCGGGCTACTACGGAATGGTCGCGCAGCTCGACCACGCGGTCGGTCGCATCCTCGACGCGCTCGACGAGCGCGGCCTCGCCGACGACACGCTCGTCATCGTCACGAGCGACCACGGCGAGTTCCTCGGTGAGCACCAGCTGATCTTCAAGGGCCCGTTCGGTTACGACTCGTTGCTGCGCGTGCCTCTGCTCGTGCGTGGCCCCGGCATAGATGCCGGCCGCGTCGTGACCGATCCGGTCGGTACCATCGATCTCGCTCCGACGATCCTCGGCGCGGCAGGTCTCGAGCCGCCGAGTTGGATGGAGGGCAGCTCGCTCGCCGCGCCACCGCGCGAGTACGTGCTCACCGAGAACGACTTCAACGTCATGACGTCGATCCCGATGCGCACGATCACCACTGCGCACTACAAGCTGCACCGCTACCTGGAAGCCCCGTTCGGCGAGTTGTACGACCTGCGCGACGATCCGGGCGAGGTCGTGAATCGCTACGACGATCCGGCGTTCGCGTCGACGCGCTCCGATCTCGGTGCGCTCCTCGACGACGTGATGAACCACGAGGTGCGCAAGGAACCGATGGTCGGCCTCGTCGCGTAGCTACGGTCGCCGGTATCCGCTTACGTACGCGGGCACGGTTGCGGTGGTGTCAGCTTCGGGGATAGGCGATCCGTACGCGCTCACGAGCGGGAGCTGACCGGCCCAGATCGGGAGCGAGAGGTCCTCCGGGTCGTCGATCGGTCCGCCGGTACGCACCTTGGCTGAGGCCTCGTCGATCGGCAGCCTCAACAGCAACGTCTTGCGCAGCTCGGCTTCCGACGGAGGCCGCGCCTGGGTCATACGGCCGGGCACGACGTGCTCGACCAACGCGTGCAGAGCCGACTGCTTCTCGTCCGGGTCGTCGACGCTCGTCAACCGCCCGAACACCATGACCGAGCGGTAGTTCATCGAATGATGAAATGCGGACCGGGCGAGCACGAGGCCGTCGACCAAGGTGATCGTGACGCACGCCTCGATCCCTCCGGCGAGCGAACGCAGCATGTGGTTCGCCACCGCGCCGTGGAGGTAGAGGACGTCGTCGACCCGCGCGTGAATGGTCGGGATCACCCAGGGCCGGCCCTCGACCGCGAAGCCCACGTGGCACGAGAGGGCTTCGTCGATGACGGCGTCGACGAGCTCACGCTCGTAGCTCGCGCGTTGCGACTGGCGGCGGACCGTGGTGCGGTCGGTCTGGGCGATCTGCATCGGGCAACCGTAGGTGTGCCCGGGGCCCGGCGGGCACATTTTCGGGCCGCTGTGCGAGAGTAGCGACATGGCGACAAATCGGGTGCGAGTCGGAATCGTCGGCACGGGCAACATCGCAACCTTGAACGTGCCCGGCTACCTCGAGCACGAGCAGTGCGACGTCGTCGCATTGTGCGACCCTCGACCGGAGGTGCTCGAGCGCCGCATGTCCGAGTGGGAGGTGCCGCGCGGCTACACCGAGCTCGACCAGTTGCTCGCCGACGACGAGATCGACGCGGTCGAGATCCTCAGCCCCACGCCGCTGCACGCCGAGCACACGATCGCAGCCTTGCGCGCCGGCAAGCACGTGTCGTGCCAAAAGCCGATCGCGAACGATGTCGGCGATGCCCGGAAGATGATCGCGGCCGCGCGGGATTCCGGCCGCGTGTTCCGGGTCACCGAGCAGTGCTGCTACTACCCGCCGTTGCGCAAGGCGCGCGACCTCGTCCGGGACGGCGCGATCGGTACGCCGACCGTTGTGCGCATCAAGACGGTCGTCGGGCGTACGGAGTCGCGCTTTCAAGCCAGCCTCGATCCCGCGGGGTACTCGTGGCGCTTCAACGCCGAGAGTCCGGGCGGCCATCTCTTCGACGACGTCATGCACAAGTACGCGATGGCCTTGTGGCTCGTCGACACCGACATCCGCAGTGTGCAGTCGATCGTTCGTCAAGGCCCGCTGTTCTTCGAGGCGCCGACGGTCGCCCTGTTCGAGTACGACCGCGACGATCTGCTCGGCATGATGGAGGTTTCGTACGCGCCCGACATGTTCATCCGCAGCGACTACTACGGCGCGGACGAGTTCTTCGAGATCCAGGGCACCCGTGGGTTCATCTGGGTGACGCGGCTCTGCGGCAACCTGCACATCGGTCTCGCGCCGGTCGTGCTCTACGAGGAGGACGGCCGCGAGACCTCGTTCGCCGAGCTCGACGCGTCGTACGACGGCTCCTTCCGCCGGTCCGCGGCCGCGTTCGTCGATGCGTTGCTGGCCGGGGAGGCGCCGGATCTCGATCCCGAGACCGCGACTCGGGCGCTGCAACTCTGCTTCGCGGTCTACCAGGCGTCGAACGAGCGGCGGCCGATCGAGCTGTCGACCGTCGACGGGCGCGTCAGCCCGAACGGCTGGCCACCCACCGACGAGAAGATGCGCGTCGACGTCGAGGAACTGTTCCGCCGGGAGGCGGAACGGGCCGAGCGCCTGGGCCCGGGGCATCCGTAGCGCTCATCGCACGTAGAATTCGGGCATCGACACGTTGGGACACGCCCGTGGTCGCGCCCTGGTGTTCGCCCTGGTCGCGAACGCCGCCTTCCTCGCGGTCGAGGTCGTGGGCGGGTTCGCGTTCGGGTCGCTCGCGCTGCTCGCCGACGCCGCGCACATGGCGACCGACGTGGTTGTGCTCTCGGCTGCGTACGCCGCGTTGCGCATCACGCAGCGCCCGCCCACCGAGCGACACACCTTCGGATTCGCGCGCAGCGAGGTGCTCGTTGCGCAGGCGAACGGCCTCCTCTTGTTCGCGGGCGCGGTCGTCGTCATCATCGAGGCGTTCCGCCGGTTCGGGTCGCCGCACGAGCTCTCCGCGTCCGGCGTGTTCGTCGTCGGTGCGATCGGTTTGGTCGTCAACGTCGCGAGCGCCCTCGCGCTGTTCCGCCACGCGCACGGGAACATCAACTTGCGGGGCGCGTTCTGGCACTTGTTCACCGACGCGTTGGGCTCGGTTGCGGTGATGGTCGCAGCCGTCGGCGTCGCGCTCTTCGACGCCGGCTGGCTCGATCCCGCGGCGTCGATCGCGATCTCCGTGCTCGTGATCGCGGCGGCCTGGCAGCTGTTGCGGGACGCGGGCCGCGTGCTGCTCGAGGCCGTACCCGCCGATCTCGACGTCGCGTCGGTGCGCGACGCGCTCGGTTCCGAAGCGGGCGTCGAAGCGGTTCACCACCTCCATCTGTGGACGACCGGCAGCGAGCAGGCGGCGCTGTCGGCGCACGTGGTGCTCGGCGGACCGCTGAGCCTGCATGATGCCCAGCTGCGCGCCGGCGATCTGAAGCGCATGCTCGCGACCAGGTTCGGGATCGAGCACTCGACGCTCGAGGTCGAATGCCACGCGTGTCTCGACGACGACGCGCACGAGCACGCGCGCTGAGGACACGCCCGCCGAGAAAGCGTCGAACCCGTCCAGGCGTCTACGCGTCGAGCGTTTCGAGCCGCTCGCGCAGGTTGATGAGCGTGCGCGCCAGGAGACGCGAGACGTGCATCTGGGAAATGCCGACTTCCTCGGCGATCTCGGTTTGGGTCTTGTCGTGGAAGAACCGCAGTTCGACGATGGTGCGTTCGCGCTCGGTCAGATCGGCGAGCACCGCGTCGAGGAGCACTCGATGTTCGGCAATGTCGAAGCCGTGATCTTCCGCACCCAGGCGCCGTTCGATCGCCGTCGGCTCCGCGCTCTCGCCGGCACGCGTGTCGAGAGACGACGAGCGGTACGCGCCGCCGACTTCCATTGCTTCGAGCACCTCTTCCTCGGCCACTCCCAGTTCGGCCGCGACCTCGGGGATCCGGGGCGCGCGCGCGAGGCGCTGCGACAGGTCGTTGATCGCGTTGCCGAGCCGGAGATGGAGCTCCTGCGGACGTCGCGGCACCCGTACCGACCACGTCTTGTCCCGGAAGTGGCGCTTGAGCTCGCCCTCCACCGTCACCGTGGCGTAGGTCGAGAACTCGAGGTTGCGGTCGACGTCGAAGCGCTCGACCGCCTTCAGCATGCCGAGGTATGCCACTTGCAAGAGGTCGTCGAAGGGCTCGCCCCGGTTCGCGTAGCGGCGTGCCAAGTGCGAAGCCAGCGATTTGTGCGCCTCGATCAGCTCGTTGCGCAGCTTCCGGTCGCCGGACTTGCGGTATTCGACGAACTTCGCCCGCGACTGTGCGCGCTCTTGCGCCGAGAGCGCCATCTCAGATCAGGGGCCGGCGGGTGACACATGACACGCAGACGTAGCCGTCGACGGTCCGGAGCTCGTAGTCGTCGATGACGGCCTTCAGGATCTGCGCGGTGAGTGGCTCGACCGTCACGTCGACCCCGTCGGCGATCGGCGCGCGTCCCGTGATGTGCAGTTCGGTGTCGGTCGTGAAGAAGGTGAGCTCGAGCTCTCCCGCGTCGGCGGCCTCGATCGCCATGCTCGCCAGCTCGTCGAGGGCTACTCGGAGGTTCTCGATCTCTTCGATGTCGAAGCCGAGACGACTCGCGACGCCCGAGCCGGTCAGGCGCACGATGCGGACGTACTCCAGCGCCGCCGGCACGCTCAGCCGGACGACGTCCTCTCGCACTTCTGCAGTTGTCACGGTCTACGGCTCGATGGTGAAGTGATCGGTGAGCCCGGTGATGTCGAGCAGCCGCCGGACGGGCTCGCTCGGCGCGTGGAGCGCGAGCCGGCCGTCGCGTTCTGCGAGCCTGCGCTGCGCGGTGAGGATGGCCCGCAGGCCCGACGAATCGAGGAACTTCGTCGCGGAGAGATCGAACACGAGCTCGGTGACGTCGTCGCCGAGCAGATGTGAGACCTCCTCTTCGAGGCTCGGCGCCGAATACGCGTCGAGCTCGCCCTGGATCGTCACGACCGCCCGGGCCCCGGCCCGCCCGGTCGCCAGCTTCAGGTCAGGACCCACCGCCTGGTCTTCCACCTCGGTCCTCCTCGTCCCCGCTCGTGCGAGCAAGGTACCGCGTTGGCCCCGGACTCAAACCCCCGGGCCCAGACCGGTCATTGTGGCCGCTCTCGTACCACGTCGTGCGGGTCCTTGTCGGTGCGTGCGCCCAAGAAGGTGGGATGACGGATGTTGCCCGCCGCCGTCCACTCGGTGAAGCGAACCTCGACGACGAGCACCGGTTCCACGAAGCGCACGCCTTTCGGGACGCGCCCGGCGCCGAACGGACTGTCGTCGCGTGCGCGCTCGGAGAACAGCCGTTCGAGCTGCGCGATCACCGCACCCGACAATCCGCTGCCGACCTTGCCCGCGTAATGCAACACGTCGCCGTCGTAGTAGCCGACGAGCAGCGATCCGATGCTGCCGGTCCGGCCCTTCTCTCCGGGCTGCCAGCCGCCGACAACGAACTCCTGGCCCATATGGTTCTTGATCTTGATCCACGCTCTCGATCGTCGTCCCGGCTCGTAGTGCGCGTCGAGGCGCTTCGCGACGACGCCTTCGAGGCCGAAGCGGTTGCTGACCTCGGTGGTCGCGGCGCCGTCGCCGTCCTCGTGCGGCGGCGTCTGCCATGACGCACCGTTGAGCTCCAGCTCGCGCAGCCGTGCCCGCCGCTCCGTGTACGGCAGGTCCATGGTCGAATGGCCGTCGAGCCACAGCACGTCGAACAGCACGTACGCAACGGGGATCTCCTGCGCGAGCCGCCGGACCGTGGAGTCGTTCTCGACGTGCATGCGCCGCTGCAGCAACTCGAAGCTGGGACGGCCGGAGGTGTCGAACGCGACGATCTCGCCGTCGAAAACCACGTCTCGGGCGCCCATCGCTTCGCCGAGCCGCCGTATCTCGGGGTATCGGC
>DATCCI010000374.1:0-4105 GCA_036511415.1 Acidimicrobiia bacterium | reverse complement strand
CGCGCACGCTGCGGGTAACGACGTGGCGCATCAAGAGACCGGCCCAGGCTTCGTGCTCGGCCGGGCCGAGCGACACACGGCCTCGAGTCGGTTTCAGGCCGAACAGCCCGCACATGCTCGCGGGAATGCGGATCGACCCGCCGCCGTCGCCCGCGTGACCGACCGGCACCATCCCGCTGGCGACTGCGGCCGCGGAACCGCCGCTCGAGCCGCCGCTGCTGTGCCCGAGGTTCCACGGGTTGTGGGTTGGGCCGTACGCCTGCGGCTCTGTGGTGGGCATCAGGCCGAACTCCGGCGTGTTGGTCTTGCCGACGATCACGAATCCGGCCCGCTCGAGCTTGTCGAACAGGTAACTGGTCGTCGCGGCGATGTGGTTCGCCGCCTTCAGCGCCTTGTTGCCGGCGTGGTACGGCGCGCCGGCGAGGGTGCCGTCGAGGTCCTTGACGACGATCGGGACACCGGTGAACGGTCCCTCCGGCGGCCCGCTTCGCACCACCGCGCGGGCGCGCTCGTACAGCGGGTGGATCACCGCGTTCAGGTCGCCGTTCAGCTTCTCGATCCGAGCGATGGCCGCGTCGACGAGCTCGGCAGCAGACGCGTCGCCCGTGCGTACGAGCTCGGCTTGCGCGGTGGCGTCCAGCACGGACAGCTCGGTCATGATCGTCCTGGCTCGGGGTCGGGTCGTCATGTCGACGCTAGTTCGGTCGATGCGGTTGCGCTCGGGGAGAACCCCGCCGTCGAGGTCAACGCGCCCACCGGGCGGGCAGGCGATTGACACGGGCTCGACCTGCGAGAAAGGGTGTGCACTGCCGACGCGTAGGCGTCGGCAGTGCACGGGGGGTGGAGATGCGACGGGGAAGCATCGTCGGGGCAACGGTCGCGGTGCTCGTCTTCGGGGTGCTGCAGCCTGCCGCCGGAACCGCCGCCGCGTCCAGCAAGGCGTCGAGCAAGGCGTCCGGCCAGGCGTCGAGCAAATCGCCCCAACCGCCGGGAAAAGCGGCGTTCAAGGCGGGCGCGGCCGTCGAGAGCATCACACCGCCGCGGTTCGGCGTCGTGCGCGATGACCCGGCCGATTGCACCCCGACATCTGCCGGGCCCGGCACCTTCGACGGCCCGCGGCCGTTCGCGTTCGAGGAGCCCTACGTCGACCAGGCGCACATCGGGACGTACCAGCTCGGCGATCCGTTCGCCGACTGCAACGGCAACGGACGCTGGGACGGCATCCTCCTCGGCGGCGGCGCCGACACGCCGCGGTTCGCGACAACCGTCGCCGACGAGGTCACCGCGCGTGCGCTGGTCGTGTCGAACCACCACCAGACGATCGCGGTCGAGGTGCTCGACCACGAGGGTCTGTTCAACGTGTACCAGGAGCGCATCCGCGCCAAGGTGAGTGCCGACGGATACCACCTGGACGGCATCTTCATATCGGCGACCCACGACGAGTCGGCGCCGGACACCCTCGGAATCTCCGGCGTGAGCCAGACGACTTCGGGAGTCGACGCCTACTACGTCGACTTCCTCGTGACGCGGTCGGCGAAGGCGATCGAGGAGGCCTACGACGCCCGCCGCCCGGCCCGCATCAAGTACGCGGAGGCGATCGAGCCCGCCAATCTCTCGCAGTGCTTCTCTTCGTATCCGTTCGTCGACGATCAGCTGATGCCGGCGCTGCAAGCGGTCGCGACGAACGGAAGGGTCATCGCGACGCTCGGTGACGTGAGCCAGCACGCGGAGACGCTGGGCTTCAATCCCGATCCTGCCCAGCGGAATTGGATCAGCTCCGACTGGCCGCATTTCTTCCGGACGGAGCTCGAGCATCGCTACGGCGGTGTGGCCATCGAGATGGCCGGCTCGGTCGGGAGCAACGAGACGCCACAGGTGTACTCGGGCCCGATCTCGCGCGTACCTCAGCAGTTCGTGGACGCGTCGCATCCGGCGGGATGCCGGACGCTCTTCCAGCCCAACGGCGCGCCGGTGCCGGTTGGCTATGGCCAAGAGACGAAGGTGTTGGGCGACCAACTCGGCGGCGCGATCGGCGACGCGCTGAGCAGCTCGGGTACGTGGTCGGCCTCCGACACGATCTGGGGTGAGCGCCGCTCGGTGTGCATCACCCTCACCAACGTGTTGTTCAGCATCGGCGCGCAACTCGGCGTCTTTGCCGGGCGTCCGGGGTACACCGACAACTGCACGGTGGAGTTCCCGCCCGCTCCCAACGGTGCGACCTCCGGAAACGAGCTCCTGTCACAAGTCGCGGCGTTCCGCATCGGCGACGGCGAGTTCGTCTCCGTACCCGGCGAAGCCTTCCCGTTCACCTATCTCAGGAGCTTCCTCGGCGCGAACGACATGCCGAACCCCCAGTACGCGCTCCCGCCCTGGGTGACGACGCACATGCACGCGCCCTATCGCTTCGTCGACGGCCTCGCGGAGGACATGCTCGGGTACATCTTCCCGAGAGGGAACGGGGTCGGCGTTCCCGGCGAGAACAATTCCGGCGGCGACACGGACCGGTTCGGGTGCGGCCACTCCGACGACAGCGAGGCGGCCTCGTCGCAGACCGGCGACATCGTCGGGAACGCGCTCGTCGGCGTGCTCGACTCCGTCGACGGCGCGTCCGAGAACGTGACCGCGGGACGCTACGTGCTCCCGGATGGCACGCTCTCGCGCGACCCGCAAGGCCAGCCGGGCTCGATCAAGTGCGACGTCGACACGGTGTTCCACGCGACCGGACCCGCGGTCGCGGTGTGGTTGCCGGGCGGCCCGTACGGTCATGTAGTGGTGCCGGCGGTGTGGATGTCGTTGTCGGGAAGACGGCAGGAACAACCCGATCGCAACACGCGCGGCTGGCTCGACCGCGACGGCACGCGCCACTGGCTCGACGTCTTCCCCGGCGTCTTCCCCGGCGGTTCGGCGCCGCGACGTGTCGTCCTGCCGCCGACGCTCCGCCGCTGATCGACCCTCCGGCCGTCCGACCCTCCGTATCGCCATCGCGTCGCCGCGTGCAGTTCAGTCCCGAGTTGCGTGAGGGTGTGACCTCCGGCCGGATCACGGTCTCGTTCCGGTTGTGGAGTCGTTCCAAGGTGAAAGTCGGAGGTCGCTACGCGGTCGGCTCGGCGCGCATCGAGGTCGATGCGATCGAGGTGGTGCCCTTCTCCGGCGTGACGCGCGCAGATGTGCGCCGATCGGGCGAGAAGGATCGTGAGGCGCTGCGTCGGCGCGCGGCTCACGCCGGCCCGATCGACGACGACACGCTCCTTCACCGCGTCGACTTCCACGTCGTACCTCCGGAAGGCGGCTAGGTCGGAGATCCCTTGTCGCGGGCCGTCCCAACTCGTAGCTTGCTCTTCGGGGCGGGTACGCCGCTGAAGTTCGGATCGCGCGCGGAGGGATGCTGAGTATGCGGGGTCGGAGGTTGCGCGCCGTCGCGCTCGTCGGCGGGTTGGCACTCGTATTGGCCGGTTGTGACTGGCCCATGTTCGGCTACGGACCGGCCCACACGCGCGACAACTCGCACGAGACGGCGGTATCGGTGAGCAACGTCGGGACGTTGACCCAGAAATGGACTGCGGCGACCGGCGGCCAGATCTACTCGTCTCCGTCCGTGGCGAGCGGCACCGTCTTCGTCGGATCGGAGGACGGGCACCTCTACGCGTTCGACGCGACCGGAACCACCGGCTGCTCGGGGTCGCCGAAGAAGTGCTCACCACTCTGGAAGGGCTCGATGGGCGCTGCGACACCCGGCCACTCGTCGCCGGCGGTCGCGAACGGCACCGTCTTCATCGGCGGGAGCGACGGCCGTCTCTATGCGTTCGACGCGACCGGCACTGCGGGATGCTCCGGCAGCCCCAAGGTCTGCGTACCGCGGTGGACCGACACGACCGGCGGGTTCATCTACTCGTCGCCGACGATCGTGGGCGGGGTCGTGTACGTCGGATCCAACGACGGCCGTCTCTATGCGTTCGACGCGGCGGGCACGACGGGTTGCTCCGGCTCACCCAAGGTCTGCACACCGCTTTGGAGCGCCCAGGCGGGTACCGGCACGGTCGAGTCGTCGCCGGCTGTCGTCGGCGGCACCGTGTACGTCGGTGGCAGCGGCGGGTTGTACGCGTTC
>DATCCI010000373.1:0-2586 GCA_036511415.1 Acidimicrobiia bacterium | reverse complement strand
TTACGAATCGCGGACGGGGATGCCGTCACGTAGCGTGTCCTCGACCGCGGCGAAGTCGTACGCGGCGAGCCACAGCCGGAGCAGGTGCCGCCGCCGCGACGCTTCGGGATGGTCCTCGTACGCCTCGCGTGCGTGGAGGATCACGGAGTTGTTGAGCAGCTGGATGTCGCCCGGTTGGAAGTCCATCTCGACGTGGAACTCGGGATCACTCGCGATGTCCTCGATGAGCTCCATCGCCGCGAGCTGCTCGGGCGTGAGCCGGGGCAGGGCCGAGTGGCGTTGCGCGTCGCGGATGTACCACCCGATGTAGAAGAACCGCGGCCGGCCGTCCACATCGTGCAGGACGGGTAACGCGTAGAAGGGGTCTTCGCCGCGCCCTTGCTCGTCGTTCCGGTCCCAGTACATCGGCGCGTACAACACCTCGAGCGCGCCGGGATCACGTCGAAGGATCTCGTTGTACACGCTGGCCGCGCTGACGATGCGGCTCTCGCCGCCTCGCCGCGCGCGCTGCAGGCACAGCAACCCGATGATGTCCGCCCCGTCGGTGTGGAAGTCCTGCCGTTCCTTGGTCGCGTATCGGCGGACCGCCGGCGTCGTCCGGGGCACGCCGCGGTCGCGGACGTGGCCGAGCAATGTGCCGTGCGCGTCCTGGCTCACGGGCCGGCCCAGCTGCACGCCCAGCGCGGTGTACGCGAGCTCGACCGCCTCGGAATCGAGGTGCTCGACGGGGAACCCTCGCACCAGCAGGAAACCCCGGCCCTGCTGTAGCTCACGAGTCCAGTCCGCGATGAGTGCACCAAGGCCCGCACCGTCGAGATCGGAGCGAACGATCGAGTCGATCGACACCCCGCGAGCACGCATGCGCCCGACCGTGTCGACGATCGCGTCGCGCGCCGCTTCGTCGAGGGTGTACGTCCACGAGACAGGAGGACCGACGTCGGCCGCTCGCCACACCGCGCCCGATGTGATCGGCACGCGCGCCGGCGCCCTCGCCGCATCAACCACTGCGCACCGTCCCGGTGGCCATGTCAGCGACGGACTACGCGAGCGCGTCGCGCAGCGCGGCGACGCGCTCGGGCACGACCCGCCACCACATCCACCGCCCGCGCCGCTCGCCGACGATCAAGCCGGCCTCGGCGAGCGCCTTCGTGTGATGGCTCACCGTCGGTTGTGACCGCTCGATCGGGCCCTCGAGATCACACGAGCACACCTCGTCGGCGGCCGCGATGAGGCTGAGGAGCCGGATCCGGACCGGGTCGGCCAGGGCCGCGTAGGCGGCCGCGAGCTCGGTGGCGTCCCGTTCGGACAGCGGCGCGGCGAGCACCGAGCCGCAGCACCCGACCGTCTTGGCCCGCGCTTTCGGCATCCGAGCCTCCCTTACGTATTGACAACTATCGATACGATCCCTAGGGTGGTACACATCGACGAACACGAATGTACCAGGGAGTGATGGTCATGTCCCGAGTCCAGCTCGCACTGAACGTGTCCGACCTCGACGCTGCGATCGAGTTCTACTCCAAGCTCTTCGGCACGGCGCCGGCGAAGACGCGGCCCGGCTACGCGAACTTCGCGCTCAGCGAGCCGCCGCTCAAGCTCGTGCTGATCGAGGGTGTGGGCGCGCCGGGTTCGCTGAACCACCTCGGCGTCGAGGTCGCCTCGACTGAAGAGGTGGCCGCGGCCCAGGCGCGATTGACGGGTGAGGGCTTGGCGTGCGCGACCGAAGACCAGGTCGCGTGCTGCTACGCGCTTCAGGACAAGGTGTGGGTCGACGCGCCCGACGGCGAGCCGTGGGAGATCTACACGGTTCTCGGCGACGTCGAGCACGAGGCCGGCCAACTGCGCACTGTCGATCCCGGCCCGGACGCGTTGTGCTGTGCAAGCGTGCCCGAGTCGGCCGCGCGCTGCTGCTGAACGTGAGCCGAGATCTGGCACGACGAGCGAGCGCGGAGGCCGTCGGTACGGCGCTGCTCGTCGCGATCGTCGTCGGTTCCGGCATCTACGCACAACGGCTGTCGCCGGGAGATGTCGGACTCGAGCTGCTCGAGAACGCGCTCGCGACCGGCGCGGGTCTCGTCGCGCTCATCCTCGCGTTCGGCAGCGTGTCGGGCGCGCACTTCAACCCGGTCGTGACCCTCGCCGACCGGCTCCTCGGCGGTACGACGACGCGCGCCAGCTGCTGGTACGTCGCCGCCCAGGTTGTGGGTGGCTGCGTCGGCGCGATGGTCGCGAACCTCATGTTCAGCCTGCCGGCCGTGAACGTCTCCCAGCACACGCGTTCGTCCGGTGCGCTGTGGCTATCGGAGTTCGTCGCGACGTTCGGGCTGCTCATCGTCATCCTCGGTGTGGTGCGCGCGGGTCGCGCCGCGTTCGCACCGTTTGCGGTGGGCGCGTACATCACCGCGGCCTACTGGTTCACATCCTCGACCAGCTTCGCGAACCCGGCGGTGGCGATCGGCCGCACGTTGTCGGACACGTTCGCGGGTATCAGTCCGTCGAGCGTGCCGATGTTCGTCGTCATGCAGTTCGCCGGCGGGCTGGTCGCGGTTGCGGCCGGGCGATTCTGGTTCCCGAACGTCGACGCCGACG
>DATCCI010000372.1:0-5091 GCA_036511415.1 Acidimicrobiia bacterium | reverse complement strand
CGCGCCGGCCGATCCGCGCCTGCCCGCGCCCGCCAAGGATCGCCGCCGGGCCGCGTCGCCTAGCCTGCCCGGCTCGTGACCGACCGATACGACCTCGACCACGTGGCGCTCGCCGCGGCCGACACCTCGCCCGCGCTGCGGTTCCTCACCGGCGAGCTCGGCGGGACCATCCTCTTCGGCGGACAAGCGATCGGGTTTCGACCCATGCAGGTATGGCTCGGCTCGCTCGAGGGCGACGGCATGCCCGTCGAGCTGCTCGAACCATGGGCCGTCGAAAAGAACGACTTCCTCGCCCGCTTCGTCGCCCGCCACGGCGGCGGGCCCCATCACCTGACGTTCAAGGTCGCCGATCTCCAGCGCGCGCTCGCACGGATGAGCGGGGCGGGGTTCCATCCGGTGAACATCGATCTGTCGGACCCGGAATGGAAAGAGGCGTTCCTGATGCCGCGCGAAGCACACGGCACGGTCGTGCAGCTCGCGGAGTCACACGGTCATCCCGAGACGCGCGCGGAGCTGCTCCAAAACGTCGCCGCGCACGGTCCCAACATGCATCCGCGTTGGTGGGCCGATCCCGCGCCCGCGACCGGGCACGGGACCTTGCGGCGCGTCGTGTTGAACACTCCGTCGCTGCCATCCGCGCTCGGCTTCTTTGCCGGGATCCTGCAAGGCGACGTCGAGCACGAGACCGAGACGTCGGCCGACCTGGTGTGGCCGCGCGGCGCCCGCGTCCGATTGGAGGTCAACGCCGACGGGCAGCCCGGCGTCGACCGGCTCGAAGTCATCGGCCTTACCGAGGAACGAACCGTCGCCGGAACGCGGTTCAGCCCCGTCGCGGAATAGCGCGCGTTCACGCGCCCCCCTCGGCGTGCGGGAGGGGCTCGTCGCGTACGAGCCTGCGCACCGCATCCTGCAGGGCCTGGTCGGCCAGCGAGAGTTGCACGCCACGCGCCGTCACGACGGCCAGCCGGCGCGGCGGCATGAGCGCGATCCGCATCTGACGAACGCCCACGTGATCACGCGCCACCGCCGTCTCGGGCAGGATCGACACACCCACGCCCGCGGCGACGAGATCGGCGATGAGCCGCACGCCTTCGACCTCGATCGGCACGCGCAGGTCGACCCGTTCCGCGCGCGCCGCGGTGTCGACCTCGTCGCGCAACGGGTTGCCCGCAGGGGGGAGGATCAGCGTCTCCGCCGCGAGCTCCGCCAACGCGATCGGCTCGCGACCCCGGAGTCGCAACGACGACGGCACGAGCGCGACGAGGTCTTCGTCGCGCAGGTGCTCGACGTGCAATCGCGGATCGCTCACGGGCTCCGTGACGACCGCGCACGCGAGCTGACGCTCCGCGACCTCACCGGCCAGACGCTCCGACGCACCTTCGGTCAGTCGCAGCGACACGCCCGGCGCGCTCACGCGCATCTCGGCGACGACCATCGGTACGAGCAGGCGACTCACCGTGCCGACGACGCCGAGCGTCGCGTGACCGGTCTCGAGCCCCTGCAGCATCGAGAGGTCCTTGCGCATCGCTTCGATCTCGCTGCGAATCGCGCGGGCCCGCTCGATCACCCGAACGCCGAACTCGGTCGGCACCGTGCCCCGCCGCCCGCGGACCAGCAACTGCACCCCCACCTCGGCCTCGAGTTGGCGGACGTGCTCGGACACATTCGACTGCACCGTGTGCAGGCGGTCGGCGGCGGTGGTGAAGCTGCCCGTCTCCGCGACGGCCAACAGAGCCTCCAGCTGGCGTAGGTCCATACCGCCTCCTCGCCCTCGACGACCGCCCTCGACGACCGCCCTCGACGACCATCCTCGACAACCCGCCCGAGGCCATCGCCGATACCGATGGATAGTATCGTTTCAACGTCTTTGACAGATGGTCTTGTGACCGGCTTCACTAGTCGGGTACGACAGGAGTTCGAGGAGCCGGCGTCCCCCCACCCGGCTCCCGAGCTCCGTCACCCCCGGTCGTGAAGGGGAGCACATGACCGCCGAAATGATCTCGAGTTTCATCTTCACCGGCCCGCTGACGTGGGCCACCGAAGCCGCGTGCGAAGGTCAGACGCGTCTGTTCTTCGCGCCGGCCGGCGAACGGCCCGAGGCGCGCGTCGTGCGCGAGTCACAAGCGCGGACGGTTTGCCGGGCGTGCCCGGCACTGCAGGAGTGCCGCGATTGGGCGCGCTCGCACCGGGAGTACGGCTTCTGGGGCGCCGAGTCCGAAGAGGAACGCGCGGCCGCGGGATTCCGCGTCGACATGCCGGTCGGCCGGGTTGCCCGCTACCCGCGGGGCAACGGCGAGCCGGTCGCGCCCCGCGAATCCCGCATCGCGTAACCCCCCGCACCGCGGCCGCCGGTCGCGCCACCCGCGGCCTGCAGCCGGTAACACCTCTGCTATGTAACCTCCCGGCCGTGACGGACACGCCGCCCGGAGTCGACCTCGAACGCCTGCGACCGTGGTTCGGTGCGCACGTCGACGGCGCGACCGGCGGCGAGCTGACCGCGTCGCTCATCTCGGGTGGGCGCTCGAACCTCACCTACGGGATCCGCGACGCCACGAATCAATGGGTCTTGCGGCGCCCCCCGCTCGGCCACGTGCTGCCGACCGCGCACGACATGGCCCGCGAATACAAAGTCCTGACCGCGCTCGCACCCACCGCGGTACCCGTCCCGATGACACTCGCGTTCTGCGACGACCTCTCCGTGAACGACGCGCCGTTCTACGTGATGGAGCTCGTCGAAGGCCGGATCCTGCGCACCGGCACCGACATCGCGACGCTCTCGCGCGACGAGGCGCGGCGCTGTTCGGAGGAGCTCATCGACGTCCTGGTTGCGATCCACGCGGTCGACTACGAGAAGGTCGGGCTGAGCGACTTCGGGCATCCCGACGGCTACGTCGAACGCCAGGTCCGGCGCTGGGGCGAGCAGTGGGAACGTTCGAAGACGCGCGATCTGCCGGCCGTCGACGAGCTCGCGCGCCGCCTGCGCGCCGCGCTGCCCGACTCCCCGCCGCCGACGATCGTCCACGGTGACTACCGGCTCGACAACACGATGCTCGCGCCCGACGATCCCGGGCGGATCGTCGCGGTGCTCGACTGGGAGATGGCCACGCTCGGCGACCCCCTCGCCGACCTCGGTCTCTACCTGCTCTACTACGTGCGCGACGACGCGCAGACGGGCGACGTCGGCGCGACGATCTCGCCCGAAGCCGGCTTCCTCGCGCGCGACGACGTGGTCGAGCGATATGCGAAGCAGTCCGGACGAGACGTGAGTCATCTCGACTTCTACGAGGCACTCGCCGCGTACAAGCTCGCGATCATCCTCGAGGGCATCCACGCCCGGTTCTTGATGGGGAAGACCGTCGGCGAGGGTTTCGACCACATCGGCTCACTCGTGGAGGTCATGGTGCAGGGCGCGCTCGACCAGTGCTCACGCTCGTCGATCGCCGCACTGCACGGCTGACGCCGTACTGCGGTCGACGACGAGTCGCCGCCGAAACCGAAGGGATGCGTCATGGGCGTGCTGGACGGCGTGAAGGTGCTGGAAGTGGCCGAGCACGGCTTCGTGCCGTCGGCCGCGGCGATCCTCGCGGAGTGGGGCGCCGATGTGGTCAAGGTCGAACGACCGACCGGCGACCCGCTGCGCCAGATCATGGCAATGGGATTCGTTGCCGACACCGGCGACTTCAACTTCTTGTTCGAGCAGTTCAACCGCAACAAGCGTGGCGTCGCGATCGACCTCCGCAACCCGGAAGGGCGCGCCGCACTCGACCGGTTGATCGAGTGGGCAGACGTGTTCATCACGAACTTCCTTCCGTCCGCCCGCAAGAAGCTCGCGCTCGACCCCGACGACATCTGGGCGGTCAACGGGCGGTGTGTGTACGCGATCGGTTCCGGTCAGGGATTGCAGGGACCGGACGCCGATCAAGGAGGCTTCGACGCCGTGTCCTACTGGGCGCGCGGTGGCCTCGCACACATGCTCACGCCCCAAGGTGGACAACTCGTGCAGCCGCGCGGTGCGCTCGGCGACGCGCCGGGGGGCGCGTACCTCGCCGGAGGAGTCGCGGCCGCGCTGTTCAAGCGTGAGCGCACGGGCGAGCCGACGGTCGTCGACGTGTCGCTGCTCGGCGCCGCGGTGTGGACGCTCTCGAACGATCTCGTGCCCACGACGATCCTCGGCGTCGAACCGCCCCGCCACGTCGCCGGCAAGAGCCTCAGCAGCGTCCTCGTCGGATCGTTCCGGACGGCAGACGAACGTTGGCTGACCCTGAACATGCTCGATCCCGACCGGCATTGGGCACCGACGTGCCGGGCACTCGGGCTCGACGAGCTGATCGACAAGCCTGAGTACGCAACCGCAGCCGAGCGCATGCAACGCGCGCCCGAGCTCCATCCGATCTTCGTCGAACGCATCGCGTCGCTGCCGCTCGCGGAGTTGAAGCAGCGACTCTCGGCCCACGACACGATCTTCTCCTCGATCGCGTCGCCGGTGGAAGTGATCGACGATCCGCAAGTGCACGCGAACGGGTATATGCCTCGACATCCCGATCATCCGACCGCAAGGCTCTCGTCGTCGCCCATGCAGTTCGACGGTCGCGGGCTCGAGATCCGACGGGCCGCGCCCGAGATCGGCGAGCACACCGACGAGGTGTTTCGCGAGCTGGGCGTCGACGACACCGAGCTCGCGCGGCTGCACGAGACGGGAGCGTTGGTTTGAGATCGCCGGTCCCGCACCCGCGGATGATCTGGGGCGTCGGTCTCAACTATCGCGACCACGCGGCCGAGACCGGCCGGCCATTGCCCGATGCGCCGACGTTGTTCGTGAAGTCGCCGAGCTCGGTCATCGCGCCCGGCGAACCGATCGTCGTCCCTCCCCACGTACTCCAGCCCGACTACGAGGGCGAGCTCGCGGTCGTGATCGGGCGCCGCGCGCGCGACGTGCGCGAAGACGACGCGCTCGACGTCGTCGCGGGTGTGACGATCGGACACGACGTCTCGGCCCGCGACCACCAGTTCACAACCGGTCAGTGGAGCTGGTCGAAGTCGTTCGACTCATTCTGCCCGCTCGGCCCCGAAATGGTGTCGCTCGACGAGGTA
>DATCCI010000371.1:0-2177 GCA_036511415.1 Acidimicrobiia bacterium | reverse complement strand
TTGCCGGATCGTGTAGACGAGCGTCTTCGGGTCGGTGAACTTGTATCCGGTGGCGAGAAACGGCGTGTACGTGCCGTCGATCGGGCTCGGGATCTCCAGCGGCTCGTAGATGAGATTCGTTCCATGCAGCTGGGAACCCTGGAAGGGGTTGAAGTTCTCGACCAGCGTGGGATTGCCCGCGTCGCCCTGGATCGTCAGCGTGCCGCCGCCGGCTGCGCCGTTGTTGGCGCTTGAACAGCTCACGCCAACAAGGGCAAGCACTGCGGCGGCCGCGCAGATCGTCATCGATTTGGCATGTGAGAGTCGCCTCATGGTTGGTTCTCCTTGTTGTCTACGGTCGGTCGAGGGGGTAGTGCGGGCAAAAGGCGAATCCGGGCCACGCCCGGCATGGGCAATGCGAAGTTGAGCTCGGCCACGTGCTGCTGGGCCGCGACGTCCGGCAGGCCCTCCTCGTACAGCTCGTCGTGCGCGCGCAGTTGCGCCCAGAGGGCGTCATCCGGCCACTGCACGTCCGGTGGGCACTGAGCCACTACGTTGGAGTGCTGCTCGTCGATTCGGGCCAGTCTCACCTTGTGTTCTGTGTCACCAAGTCCGGTGACGGTGAGCCGGACGTTGCGATCCAGCCGAGGGTCGCCGCCCAACAGCGCGGCGTTGATCGTGCCGTTCCATACCAGCACGTCGACGGTGCCGTCGTCATGGCGGGTGGCCCAGGCCTGCACGAGCACGTCAGCTCCGTCGCCGCCGACGTGGCTTTCCAGCACATGGTCGCCGAGGTGCGCGGCCAGGTGCACGGCCCAGTACCGTGGCTTGCGCAGGTTTCCGACGCTGAGCAGGCCGAATCCGTTATGGAACAAGCGGGGTGGCCGGCCCAGCTCCTCGAAGTGGTCGCTGACCACCCAGTACGCCAACGCGTCCAGCCGGCCCTGCGTTGCGGCGAAGCCGCTGAGCACGAAAGGTGCGCCGATCACCGCGTCGTGAATCGGTCCGAAGTGCGTGGAGCCCACGCCCCACTCCGTCCACCAGATCGGGACGCCGTCGAACCCGTTGTCGTGCAAGGGCGCGCGAACGTCCAACGGAAGGTTGCCGTAAGTGTGGGTGGAGACGAAATCCAGCGGTACGCCTTCACTTGCGGCGTGTGCGGCAAGTGACTCGACCCACTCGCCTGCGGCTGTGGACGGCCCCCCCACTCGCAGCCGCGGATCGACACTCTTGATGCCGCGAATCGACTCGTCGTAGAGGCGCAGGTACTCCTCGCGCGTGCCCGACCAGAAGACCTCGAGGTTTGGCTCGTTCCACACCTCGAAGGCCCATTGGGCGACCTCCTCGATGCCGTACCGCTGGACCAGATGGGTGGCGAGGGCAGTGACTAGCTCGCGCCATTCGCCCCAGTTCGCGGGCGGCGAGATGATGCCCCTATAGGTGAACACGCTCTGCTCGGGGTCGCGGGCCAGCGCCGCCGGCATGAACGACAGCTCGACGACCGGCCGGATGCCCATCTCGAGCAGCTGGTCATAGATCGCATCGACGCGATCGAAGCTGTACTGCAACCTTCCGGCCACATCGCGGCGCACCACATCGTTGTCGTCATGCAGGATCGCGTGCGCCCGAACAAGGGTGATACCAAGGTCGTCGTGGGCCTGTCGGAGGGCCGCGGCGAACTCGGTGGCGATCCACTGCTCGCGGCCGTCGAGACACAGTTGCGAGAGCCGCTCCGAGCCGACCATGTGCCAGACCCGGCTCAGGCGGCCGGTGACCCTCGAGGCGTCAACCCGGACCTCGACGAGCCCCGCCGGACCATCGAGCGTTCGCGCCGAAACCGGCGCCGACCACGCCCACGCCGGGTACCCGGCACCGGCCACCGCGCCGATTCGATAGCTGTACTCGACGTCGTCGCGTACTCCGGTGTCTGCGAACTTGTCAGTGGAAACAGCGGGAACGTCGCTGCCGCCGTGGTCGAGGATGCCCGACGGGCCGTTTTGGCCGTCGGTCCGCTCGATCAAATACCCGGCCGCACCCGGCACCCGGTCCCAGCTCAGCCGGATGTGTCCCACCGCGCCAACCGCCCGCATTCCGGTCGGTGCGGGTAATTCCATCCGTCGATCGGCACCGGTGGTGTCTGTGGTCTTCCGATTGATCCGCCGCGCCCAGTCGGCTCGCGCGTCGGATTCGTGCACCTC
>DATCCI010000370.1:0-3658 GCA_036511415.1 Acidimicrobiia bacterium | reverse complement strand
TGCTCCGTCGAGGCCTGGCGTTCGCACATCGTTCGGTCGCCGAGCACGCCGTGCTGCGCAAGGTCATGGAGACCGAACCCGAACGGCTCCTGCCGCTGCTGACGACCGAGGCCGCCAAGACCCTCCCGTTCATCGCGGACTTCTTGTTGCCGTACCTGAGGCGGGAGGCCGAGGCCGGCCGGCTCCGCCCCGGCGTCGACATCGAACGTGCTGCCGAGTACCTCGCCCGCTCGATCCTGTCGCTGATCGGCGCCCCCGGGCGCTGGGACCTGGACGATCCGGACCAAGTGTCCGACCTCGTCGAGGTCGAGCTCCTCGGCGGCATCGCCGCCCACCCCTGACCCCCGCCCCTGACGCGCCCCAACTGTTGGTGCCGAAACTGGGCTCTGGCGTGCACTTTCGCGCCCAACTGTTGGTGCCGAAAACGGGTGTGCTCGCGATCGCGAGCAGAATTGTGACGCGGGACACATTGACGATGAGACGTTCTGTGGCACAGTGTCTCAGGAGATGGAATTCTCGGCGGAACTGCTCAGCCCCCAAGGGGTGCGGATACTCGACGCGGCTCTGACCTGCATCGGGCGAGTCGGTCTGGCCAAGACGACGCTCGACGACGTCGCCCGCGAGGCGGGTTGCGCACGGGCGACCGTCTACCGCTGTTTCCCGAACAAGCAGCAGTTGCTGTCGGCGCTGGTCGCTCGTGAGGCCGACACGTTGCGCGGCGCGGTCGTCTCCGAATCCGGGTCGACCGAGACGCTCGGCGACGCGATCACGATCGTGATCACCACCGCGGTCGGCGCGCTGCGCAGTCACGCGGCGCTCGCGTTCGTCTCGCTGCACGAGCCCGAGCTGCTCCTTCCGTTCCTCGCGTTCGAGCGAGAGGACGCGGTGTTGCGAACCGCGGCTGCGCTCGTCGCGCCCGCATTCACGCGCTTCCTCGACGGCGGCGACACCACGCGCCTCGGCGAGTGGATCGCGCGGATCACGCTCTCCTATCTCTTCAGTCCGTCCGAGAGATTCGACATTGGCGACGCTGCGCACGTTCGTGCGCTCGTCGACGACTTCGTCCTCCCCGGTTTCGTCAAATCCGAAGGGGTGTTCCGATGACAGCCAACAACGAACTGATCGGCCGCGACGAGATCAACGACCTCGAGGCCATCCTCTCCGTGAGCAACACCGACGTCGATGCCGTCATTCACACCGTCGGCGCCAACATCGACGCCGTCTTCACATGGGACTACGAGCGCAGCCGGCCCGCGCTCGGGAAGCTCTACGAGAAGGCGAAGACGTCGCAGTGGAACGTGACGACCGATCTCGACTGGTCGACGCCGGTCGACCAGGAGGCGTTGGCGCTGAACGAGATGAACCGGGAGGATGTGCGCTTCTTCGCCGACACGATCGACCTCTCGGGCACGCCGTTCGCGAAATGGACCGAGAAGGAATGGGTCCAGCTCGCGATCGAAGGGCAGAACTGGACGCTGTCGCAGTTCATGCACGGCGAGCAGGGCGCGCTGCTCTGCACCGCCCGTATCGTCGAGACGGTGCCGTGGATCGACGCCAAGTACTACGCCGCGACCCAGGTGGTCGACGAGGCGCGTCACGTGGAGGTCTTCGCGAAGTACCTCGACGAGAAGCTGTCGGGTCACTACCCGATCAACGCGCACCTCGAGCTGCTGCTCGACGACATACTCGCCGACAGTCGCTGGGACATGACCTACCTCGGCATGCAGATCATGGTCGAGGGTCTCGCGCTCGCGGCATTCGGATTCATGCACCAGATGACGACGGAGCCGTTGCTGAAGCAACTCCTGCGCTACGTCATGAGTGACGAGGCCCGCCACGTCGCGTTCGGTGTGCTGTCGCTCCAGGAGTACTACAAGGAGCTCACCGACACGGAGATGAAGGACCGCCAGGAGTTCGCGTTCGAGGCCGCAGTGCGCATGCGCGACCGGTTCCTCCAGCAGGAGGTCTGGGACCGTATGGGCGTGCCGGTCAAGGATGCGCTCGAGTTGGTCATGGCGGACGAGGGCCGCAAGTTGTTCCAGAACATCTTGTTCTCGAAGATCGTGCCGAACTGCAAGAAGCTCGGCCTGCTCGACCGCAACCACGGATGGCTCCGGCAGCGTTTCACCGAGCTCGGCGTGATCCAGTTCGAGGACTGGGTCGACACTGGTGAGGAATACGTGATGCTCGACGAGGTCGCCAAGGACCGAGCGGCCGCAGCCGGCGCGTAGCCGAAATGGCAGCCGGCGCGTAGCCGATATTGCAGCCGGCGCGTAGCCGATATTGCAGCGGGCGCGTCGGCGGTCGGCCGGCCGGCTGTAGCGTGCACGGTTGATGTCGGTCCGGATCGTTTTTCTCGGCGGGCTCGGCGAGATCGGCCGGAACTGCTTTTGCATCGAGGTCGACGGCCGGATCCTGGTCGTCGACTGCGGGATCATGTTCCCCGACGCCGACATGCCGGGCATCGACCTGGTGCTGCCCGACTTCACCTACCTGCGCGACAACGCCGACCGGGTCGAGGCGGTACTCCTCACCCACGCGCACGAAGACCATGCCGGTGGCCTGGCCTTCTTGCTCCGCGACGTCTCGGTCCCGATCTACGGCTCGGCGTTGTCGCTCGCGCTCGCGCGGAACCGCATCGACGAGGCGGGAATGCTCGACCGCACCGAGTTCATCACGGTCGCCGACGGAGAGCGGCGTCGCATCGGGCCGATCGATTGCCAGTTCGTACCCGTCACCCACTCGGTACCGCACGGCTTCGCGGTCGCGTTCTTCACCCCCGAAGGCACGATCGTCCACACCGGCGACTTCAAGCTGGATCTCACGCCGGTCGACGGTCGCCACACCGATCTCGCGCTGCTGGGTGAGCTCGCGCGCCACGACGGCGGCATTCGCCTGTTGCTGTCCGACTCGACGAATGCCGAACGTCCGGGGTTCACGCCGTCGGAGGCGACCGTCGGCGTCGCCATGCGTGCGCTCTTCCGTGAGCATGCCGACAAGCGCTTCATCGTCGCGAGCTTCGCTTCGCACCTTCATCGCGTCGAGCAGGTTGCGCAAGCCGCGATCGCCCACGGCCGCAAGGTTGCGTTCGTCGGCCGGTCGATGCTGCAGAACGTGGCGCTCGCGCGCGAACGCGGCTTCATCGATCTTCCCGAGTACGCCGTCGTCGACATCGAGGAGACCGCCAAACACGCGCCGGGTGAGATCTGCATCATCTGCACGGGTTCGCAGGGCGAGCCGATGAGCGCACTGTCGTTGATGGCCGCGCACGAGCACAAGCACGTGAAGGTGTCTGCGGACGACGTCGTGGTGATCAGCGCCCACGCGATCCCCGGCAACGAGTCGAACGTGTCGCGCGTGATCGACGCGATGCACCGCGCCGGTGCCGAGGTCGTGCACGACCGGACGTCGCCGGTGCACGTATCCGGTCACGCGTCCCAGGAAGAGCTCAAGTTCATGCTGAGCCTGCTCTCGCCGGAATGGTTCGTCCCGGTGCACGGCGAGTATCGCCATCTCGTCCATCACGCGCGGCTCGCGCTCGAGGTCGGGGTGTCCGAAGACCACGTGCTCGTCTGCGAGGACGGCGACGTCGTCACGCTGAGCAGCACCGGCGCCGAGGTCGAACGGCGAGCGGTGCCCGCGGGCTACATGTACGTCG
>DATCCI010000369.1:0-5545 GCA_036511415.1 Acidimicrobiia bacterium | reverse complement strand
GCGCTCGACGTGACGGTGCAGGCACAGATCCTCGACCTGTTGCAACAGCAACAACGCGAGCGGTTCATGGCCATGGTGCTCGTTACCCACGATCTCGGCGTCGTCGCCGGGCGCACCGACGACATCGCGGTGATGTACGCGGGGCGGATCGTCGAGCGCGCGCCGACCCGTTCGCTCTTCGAGCACACGCGCCATCCCTACACCGAGGCGTTGCTGAAGTCGATCCCGAAACTCGCCCAACCCAGCCACTCCAAGCTGGACGCGATCGCCGGCCGCCCGCCCGATCTCGTGAAGCCGCCGCCGGGCTGCAAGTTCGCGGCGCGCTGTCCCTACGCACAAGCCAAATGTCTCACCGACGAGCCGCCGCTCGTCGATCCCGAGATCCCGGGTCACGCGTACCGGTGCTTCTTCCCGGTCGGGAGCCAGGCCGGGGTCGAGGCGCTCGCCCGCAACCTGGCGGCCGGCGAGACCGCGACGGGTCTTCCCGTGCGTAAGGACGGCGAGGCCGTCCTCACCGGGAGCATGGCCTGATGGCCGGGACCGGCACCGCACACCTGCGTCCTGCCGGCGAGACGCTGCTGCGCGTCGAGGATCTCGTCGTCGAGTTCCGGGCCGGACGCAGCGGACTGAAGGTGCACGCCGTCTCGAACATCAGCTTCGACGTCAAAGAAGGCGAGACCCTCGGCCTCGTCGGCGAGTCGGGGTGCGGGAAGTCGACCACCGGCAAGGCGATCATGCAGTTGCCGCGACCCACCTCGGGCCACGTGGTGTTCGAGGGGCGCGACATGGCTCAGCTCTCCGGCGAGGAGCAGCGGCGCACCCGCACCCGCATGAAGATGATCTTTCAGGATCCGATCTCGTCGCTGAATCCGCGGCGCAAGGTCGAAGACATCATCGCCGAGGGCTTGCGCATCTGGAAGGTCGGAACACCCGCGGAGCAGCAGGTGAAGATCGACGCCATGATGCTCGCCGTCGGCCTCGATCCCGTCCTCCAACGCGGGCGTCGGCCGCACCAGTTCTCCGGTGGGCAATGCCAGCGCATATCGATCGCACGCGCGGTCATCACCGAGCCCAAGCTCATCATCTGCGACGAACCCGTGTCGGCGCTCGACGTGTCGGTCCAGGCTCAGATCCTGAACCTGCTCGAGGAGATGAAGACGCGCTACGGGCTGACGCTCATCTTCATCGCGCACGACCTCGCGGTGGTCAAGAACGTGAGCGACCGCGTCGTCGTGATGTATCTCGGGAAGATCTGCGAGGTCGGGCCGCCCGACCTCATCTACCAGCAGCCGACACACCCCTACACCCGGGTGTTGCTCGACGCGATCCCGGTTCCGGATCCGAGCGTCCGGCCGGAAGCGCGGGCGAAGGTTCTCGGCGAGATCCCGTCGCCGGTCGCGCCGCCGTCGGGTTGCCGCTTTCGCACGCGGTGCCCGAAGGCCCAGCCCAAATGCGCCGACGAGGAGCCGCAGATCCGGGAGATCCACACGGGGCAGTTCGTCGCGTGTCACTTCCCGCTCGCTCCGGGCGAGACGCTCCCGACGCGGAACGGCTCCGCATCGCTCGGGAGCTAGCTGCGCGGGAGGCCGAGGATGCGCTGGGCGACGATGTTCTTGTTCACCTGCGTTGTGCCGCCGGCGATCGTCAGCGCTCGGCTGTAGACGCGATCGCGGGCCCACGAGCCGTCGAGCCCGTCCGGGCCGAGCACCTCTGACGCGACCTCGGTGATGTGCTGCTCGGCTTCGCTCCACAGGAGTTTCGCGATGCTGCCCTCGGGCCCGACGGCGCGGCCGTGTAGCTCGGCCGACAGGGCGCGTTCGGAGATGAGCTTCAGCAGCTCGCCTTCCATGTAGACGCGGGCGACGTGCTGGCGCAGTACCGGATCGTCGGCGGCCCGGCTGCCGTCGCCCAGCGGCGTGCGCTTGGCCTCGTCGATGAGCCGCTGGATCTTGGCTCGGGTGCCGAGGTGCAGCTTGGCGACGGTGCCGCGCTCATACGCGAGCGTCGTCATCGCGACGCGCCAGCCCTCGTCCACCGGGCCGAGCGTGCAATCGACGGGGACCCGGACGTCGTTGAAGAAGATCTCGTTGAACTCCTTCTCACCGGTGATCGTGACGAGAGGCCGGACGTCGACGCCCGGCAAGGTCATGTCGACGAGCAGGCAGGTGATGCCCTTGTGCTTGGGGACGCTCGGGTCGGTACGGACGAGGAGCTCGCACCAGTTCGCGAGGTGGCCGAGCGTGTTCCACGTCTTTTGCCCGTTCACGATCCACGAGTCGCCGTCTCGCACCGCCGATGTACGCAGCGACGCGAGGTCGGAGCCGGCGTCGGGCTCGGAGAATCCCTGACACCAGATGTCGTCGCCGCGCAACATCCGAGGAAGGAGCGTGATCTTCTGGTCGTCGGTGCCGTGCTCGATGATCGCGGGCGCGATGTTCGACAGGCCGAGCGGGTTGAGCGTGCCCGGCGCGTGCGCCCGGTGCATCTCCTCCGCGTAGACGACCTGCTCCATCACGCCGGCGCCGCGTCCGCCCCACTCTTCGGGCCAGGCGATCGCCGCGAAGCGCGCGTCGGCGAGCTTGCGGTTCCATGCCCGCAGGTGCTCGAGCCGTTCGCCGCCGAGCTCCATCGACCCGCTGCCGAGGCCGTCGCCGACGAGCTCGGTCGACAGGTTGGCGTCGAGCCAGGCGCGGAACTCCTTGCGGAAGGCGTCGGCCTCGCTCGGGTAGCGGAAGTCCATGCTCGGCCGCTTACTTCTCGATGCCGCCGCGCGCGAGCTGCTCGTCGAGCTCGCGCTGCTTGGCGACGTTCTCGGCGTGCAATTCCTCGGTCGTGCGTACCCGACCGTCGACCTTCAGCTCGCCCATGATGTGCACCTCACCCAGCGTTTCCTGCATGTAGCTCGGTCCGTCGGCAGTCGGCACGAACCAACCGGTCGGGCACATCGTCAGTACCTCCACGAACGTGAAGCCCTCGCCGCGCATCTGCGACTCGAACGCCCGCTTGAACATCTTGCGCGTACGGGCGACCGATCCGGCGTTGTGCACCGAACCGCGTGCGACATAGGAGGCACCCTGCAACTGCGCGATCAGGTCGCCGATGAGGATCGGGTAGCCGTGGTAGTCGGCGTCGCGGCCGTCGAGCGAATTCTTGGTGCGTTGACCGATGACGCTCGTCGCGGTCATGTGGCCGCCCGTCTCTCCGAACACGCCGTTGTTCAAGAGGATGCACGTCACCTTCTCACCCCGGGCCGCGGTGTGCAGCACCTCTTGCAAGCCTTCGTTCACCATGTCGCCGTCGCCTTGCAAGGTGAAGACGAGCGAGTCCGGGAGCATGCGCTTGACGCCGGTCGCAACCGATGGCGCGCGGCCGTGCAGCGCCTGCACGAGATCGACGTCCATCGACCCGGAGAACGACGTGTAGCAACCGATGCCCGCGACCGCGATGGTGCGGGTCGCGACGCCGAGCTCTTCGATCGTCTCGAGGAACTGTCGCACCGCCAGCGGTTCACCGCAGCCCGGGCACATGTGGTGCTCCTGGGTGAGCAGGAGATCGGGCTTCAACGCCTCGACCTTGCGGGCCGGAACGGTCG
This sequence comes from Acidimicrobiia bacterium, assembly GCA_036511415.1. Classification (GTDB taxonomy): domain Bacteria; phylum Actinomycetota; class Acidimicrobiia; order IMCC26256; family PALSA-610; genus PALSA-610. The sequence continues at coordinate 1,953 of DATCCI010000369.1, read as the reverse complement.
GAGCCGACGAGGTGTCGATGATCGTCATTTCTGATGCTCCTGGATCTGGTACGAGTACTGCTCGTATCCCGGGATGAGTGGCAGCTTGCGGTCTTCGTGCAACGCGAGGATCCGATCGGCGATCAGCTCGACGTCGAGGATCCGACCCACACCGAACCCGGAGTGGTCGGTGGACACGCCGCCGATGAACGTGACGGGCGCCCGGCCGGCGACGCCGATGCGGACGTCTTCGACGAGCTGGCCGGCCGAGAGCTCGAAGCTGCCCACCCGCCGCACGTTCGGCCCGGCCGCGGCTCGGGCGACTCCCTCGTAGGGGAACGGCCAGAGCGTGATCGGCCGGACGAAGCCGATTCGGTGCCCGGCCTCGCGCAACTGCTTGATCGCGTACTTCACGAACTTGGCCGGTGAGCCGAACGCGACCACCACCGTCTCCGCGTCGTCGCAATATCCGTGTTCGACGCGGACCTCGCGCTCCATCAGCGGGATCTTGGTGGCGATGTACTGCGCCTTGCCCTCCTGGCCCATCGCCGGCTGGCCGACCTTGCTCACACCGAGCGGCGTTATCCCGCGGCTCTCGCCGCTGCCGGAGCGCGTTCCGTCGACCGCCCAGTCCTTCGCCGGCATCTCGGGGAAGGCGATGGGCTCGATCGAGATCGCTTCTTGTGTGTGCGCGAGCAGGTAGTCGCCGTAGATCAGGACGGGATTGCGCCACTTGTCGGCCAGGTGGAACGCGAGCTGGACGTGCTCGACACCCTCGCGCACGTCCTGCGGCGCGAGCACGATGTGGCGGTAGTCGCCGTGGCCGCCGCCGCGCGTCGCCTGGAAGTAGTCCTGCTGCCCACGCGCCATGTTGAAGATGACCAGCGGCAGCTCGGCGAGCGTGATCTCCGAAAACGACTCCTGCATCAGCGAGAGTCCCTGGCCCGTCGAGCCCGTGGCGGCGCGCGCGCCCGTCGCGAGCGCCCCCCACGCCATGCCGACAGCCTCGAGCTCGGACTCGGCATTGATGCAGACGCCGCCCGCCTCGGGAAGCAGGCGGGCGAGATGCTCGAGCACCTCCGTGAACGGCGTCATCGGGTAGCCCGCGAAGAACCGGCATCCCGCGGCGATCGCGGCGCGGGCCAGCGCTTCGGAGCCCTCCATCAACACGCGTTCGCCGGTGGTCGTCGCGCTCATCGGATCGCCTCCGACACCTCGGTGACGACGGGCTGTTCGAACCGGTACACCTCGAACACGAAGTCGGGGCACACGTAGAGGCACGCCCCGCAGCCCGTGCACCCGGGATACAGCTCGGGGTAGCGGTAGCCCATGTGATTGACGGCGTCCGACATCGTCAATACGCGCGGCGGGCAGGCCGGGATGCACAGCTCGCAGCCCTTGCAGTGCGCGGTGTCGATCGTGATCGTGCCTCGGCTCTTGATGCCGACCGTCGCCTCGGACACTTCCGGCTCAGACATGGGCGGTTCAGACATGGGCGGTTCAGACACGTGCCGTCTCCCAGGCCGGGAACTCGCCGGCCGGCAGGAGGAGAGCTCCCGCTCGCAAGGCGCGCTCGTTGGCTTCGATGTGTTGGGTCCGGTACGGCGGTATCGACGCGCGCATGGCCGCGACGAGAGCTTGCTCGGTGACGATGGCGGTTGTCGCGCAGAACGCCCCGAGCATCACCATCGAGCCGGACAGCGGGCTCCCGAGATCGGTGGCGACCGTCGTCGCGGGAACGCGGTGCACGACGACGTCGTCTCGCACGTCGCCGGTGAAGGTCGTGTCGTTCACCAGCACGAGTCCGCCGGGACGGAGCTTGGCCTCGACCGCGGGCCAGTAGTCGTCGTGCATGGCGATCGCCGACCACGCGCGCGAAACCACCGGGGGCGCGAGGATCGGCGCGTCGGCGACGACCACCGTGCTGTCGGTGTTGCCGCCGCGCATCATGCCGCCGTAGAGGCCGAGGTACAT
>DATCCI010000368.1:0-16801 GCA_036511415.1 Acidimicrobiia bacterium | reverse complement strand
GACGTTCACACTCGACCCACCGGAGAAGATCGCGAACTGGCGTCCGCTCGTCCAGTGGCTGCTCGCGATCCCACATCTCATCATTCTGAACGTGTTGGGGACGGTCAGCCGCGTGGTCAGCGTCATCTGCTGGTTCGCCATCGTGTTCACGGGAAACCTGCCCGAGGGGTTGGCCACCTTCCAGGCCATGTATCTGCGTTACATGCTGCGCACGTACACCTACGTCGGGTTCCTTCGGGAGGAATACCCCCCGTTCAGCTTTACGACGGCGACGAGCGATCCGGGCGACGACCCGCGCGTGCGCGTCGACGTTCAGCCGCAGCTCACGGACCGGAACCGCCTGACTGTGTTCTTCCGCATCATCTTGGTCATACCGCAGGTCATCGTGCTGGCGGTCCTGACGATTGCATCGGCGGTCGCGACCTTGATCGCGGCGTTCGCGGTGTTGTTCACCGGGCAGTGGCCCACGGGCATGCGCGACTTCGTGATCAAGGTCGACCGCTGGTCGCTGCGCGTCCAGGCGTACTTCCTGCTGCTCACGGACGCCTACCCGCCGTTCGCCCTGGGCTGAGAATCGAGGAGTTCAGTCGCGTCGCACCGACAGCTTGAAGACGTCGGGGCGCGCGTAGTGGCCGACGACGTCGAACTGGCGGCGCGACTGGCGCACCTCGGCGATGTCGACGTCGGCGTAGAGGATGCCTTCGGTCTCGCTGATCGGGCCCGCGAGGATCTCTCCGTACGGGTCGACGATCACCGTGTTGCCGCGCGACATCCAGTCGTCGTCACCGCCGTAGATGTCGTCGCGTCCCGGGATGTCGGCCGGTACGTCGGAACCGCGCAGGCACGAGGTGATCCCGAGCACGTAGCAGCGCCCCTCCTTCGCGATGTGACGCATCGACGCGACCCACACATCGGAGTTGTCCCAGGTGGGCGCGAGCAGGATGTCGACGCCCTGCTCGTACATCGCCGCACGCGCGAGCGGCATGTAGTTCTCCCAGCAGATGAGCCCGCCGAGACGTCCGAACGGCGTGTCGAACACGGGAAGCGTCGAGCCGTCGCCCATGCCCCACGCGAGTCGCTCGCCGCCGGTAGCAACCAGCTTGCGGTGTTTGCCGAGCAACGCTCCGTCGGGACCGAAGTAGAGGATCGTGTTGTAGACCGTGCCGCCGTCACGCTCGTTCACCGGAACGGCGAGGTACACCTCGTTCTCGCGCGCGATTTCGCCCAGCGCCGCGCAGGCGGGGCCGGGGACGTCGACGCACTGGTCGATCCAGCGCGCGTACCATTCGCCGTCCGCCCAAGGATTCGTGCGCCAGACCCAATCGGGATAGGTCGGGACGAACCCCTCGGGGAACGCGACCAACCGCGCCTGCGCGCCCGCGGCCTCCTTGGTGAGCCTGCCGATCTTGTCGATGGTGGCGTCTCGATCGAGGAAGACGGGCGCGGCCTGCACGGCGGCCACGCGCGTGGTGGAACCGGGGTTCGTCATGCCGATCACAATCGCACGCGCGCCCCCGTGCGCGCTACCATGCAAGCTCGGTCGGGCCCCAGCGGGCTGTCATCCGGTGATCCGGGCCGGCCTCCGTGAACATGGGGAGCGCAACGCTCCGCATCTGACGACGCGCCAGGCGCGCCCGCAACCGGAGGACCAGATATGACGAGGATCGAATCCCGCGTGCCCGCGGCATCGGGCACCTCCACCGACTTCAAGGTCGCCGACCTCTCGCTCGCCGACTGGGGTCGTAAGGAGATCGAGCTGGCCGAGGTCGAGATGCCCGGCCTCATGGCCTGTCGCGAGGAATACGGCAGGGCCAAGCCGCTCGCGGGGGCGCGCATCACCGGCTCGCTCCACATGACCATCCAGACCGCGGTGCTCATCGAGACGCTCGTGGAGCTCGGCGCGCAAGTGCGTTGGGCGAGCTGCAACATCTTCTCCACCCAGGACCATGCGGCCGCGGCCATCGCCGCGACCGGCGTACCGGTGTTCGCGTGGAAGGGCGAGTCGCTCGAGGAGTATTGGTGGTGCACCGAGCAGGCGCTGCGCTGGCCCGGCGGCGGTGGCCCCAACATGATCCTCGACGACGGCGGCGACGTCACCCTGCTGATCCACAAGGGTGTCGAGTACGAGATCGCGGGCAAGGTGCCCGGCGCCGAGACGGCCGACAGCGAGGAATTCGCGGTCGTCCTCGGGCTGCTCGCGCGACTCCAGAACGAGTCGCCGCGGCTCTTCCACGAGATCTCGTCGGGTATCAAGGGCGTCACCGAGGAGACGACGACCGGCGTGCACCGGCTGTACCAGATGTACGAGGCCGGCACGTTGCTCTTCCCCGCGATCAACGTCAACGACTCGGTCACGAAGAGCAAGTTCGACAACCTCTACGGCTGCCGGCACTCGCTCATCGACGGCATCAACCGCGCGACCGACGTGATGATCGCGGGCAAGGTCGCGGTGGTGTGCGGCTACGGCGATGTCGGGAAAGGCTGTGCACAGTCACTGCGCGGGCAGGGCGCGCGGGTGATCATCACCGAGATCGACCCGATCTGCGCGTTGCAGGCGGCGATGGAGGGGTATCAGGTCACGACCCTCGACGACGTGGTCGAGGTCGCCGACGTCTTCGTCACGACGACCGGCAACAAGAACGTGTTGAGCGTCGAGACGATGTCGCGTATGAAGCACAACGCGATCGTGGGCAACATCGGGCACTTCGACACCGAGATCGACATGGCGGGTCTGGCCAAGCTTCCGGGCATCGTGCGCAAGAACGTCAAGCCCCAGGTCGATGAGTGGGTTTTCGCCGACGGGCACGCGATCATCGTGCTCGCGGAGGGCCGGTTGCTCAACCTCGGCTGCGCCACCGGGCATCCGAGCTTCGTGATGTCGAACAGCTTCACCAACCAGGTGATCGCCCAGATCGAGCTGTTCACGCACCCCGACTTCTACGAGCGTCGCGTGCACGTACTTCCGAAGCACCTCGACGAGAAGGTGGCGCGCCTGCACCTCGACAAGCTCGGCGTGAAGCTGACGAAGCTCACCGAAGAGCAGGCCGCGTACATCGGTGTGCCGGTCGACGGTCCGTTCAAGGCCGACCACTACCGCTACTGATCGAAACGCGCTCGCGCGGCGAGGGAGTCGAAGGCACTGTGCAGGGTCTCCACGGGAAGGTCGCGGTCGTCACCGGGGGAGCGAGCGGGATCGGCAACGCGCTCGCGCGCCGCTTCGCCTCCGAGGGTGCCCGGGTCGTCATCGGCGACGTCGAGGCCGCGGCGCTCGAACGCGCCGTATCCGAGCTGCGCACGTCGGGTGCCGACGTCGAGGGCGTCGTCACGGACGTGACCGATCCGGCGCAGATGCAGGCGCTCGGCGACGCCGCCGTGGCCGCCTTCGGCGGCGTGCACGTCTTCTGCAACAACGCGGGGGTCGGGGGTGGCGGTCTGTCGTGGGAGATTCCGCTGTCGACCTGGGAATGGGTGATCGGCGTCAACCTGTGGGGGGTGATCCACGGCATCCGGACCTTCGTGCCCCTGTTGATGCAACAAACCGAGTCCCACATCGTGAACACGGCGTCGGTCGCGGGGCTCGTCGCGGCGCCGTTCATGGCTCCCTACAACGCCAGCAAGCACGCCGTGGTCGCGATCTCGGAGACGTTGCACCACGAGCTCGCGATGTCGGCCCCCCAGGTGAAGGTCTCGGTGCTCTGCCCGGGCTGGGTCAACACCAAGATCGCCGAGAGCGCGCGCAACCGGCCCGAACACCTGAAAGAGGGCGCCGAGCCCGACGCGGACGCGGCCGCGCTCCTGCGCGGGTTCCTCGAGCAGGGCATGGCGCCCGACGAGGTTGCCGCCAAGGTGCTCGACGCGATGCGCGAGGAGAGGTTCTGGATCCTCACGCACGACGGGGAGGGCGACTTCTGGGTCGACGGGGTGAACCGGCGCCTCCGTTCGCTCGAGGCGCGCACGAACCCTCGGCTCGGTCTCCCGATCTGACCGGTGCGGTCGAAACCGGTCGGCGCCGTCGATCCGATCCCGCCGACGATCGAGTGGCGGCACGGCGCGGTTCGCGTCGTCGATCAGCGGGCGTTGCCGGCGCGGCTTCGCTTCGTCGTCTGCGCCGATGTCGACGACCTCGTCGATGCCATCGCGACCCTCGCGGTGCGCGGTGCCCCGGCCCTCGGCGCGGCCGGCGCGTTCGGGGTGGCCCTCGCGGCGCACACGTTGCGGACGAAGCGTCAGGTGCGCGCTGCGGCCGCGCGCATCGCGCGGGCGCGCCCGACCGCGGTGAACCTGGCTCGCGGCGTCGCAGGCGGTCTCGACGCCTACGAGCGAGGTGGTCGCGACGCGGCGCTCGCCGCCGCGCAATCGCTCGCGGCCGATGACGTCTACCGCAACCGTCTCATCGGCGCCCGTGGCGCATCGCTCGTGCCGGTCGGCGGTGCCGTGCTGACGCACTGCAACACGGGCGCGCTGGCCTGTGCCGGATACGGCACTGCCCTCGGAGTCGTGCGGGCGGCATTCGAGGAAGGACGCAGGCCGTCGCTGTGGGTGGACGAGACCCGGCCGTTGTTGCAAGGTGCGCGACTCACGATGTGGGAATGCGGCCGGCTCGGCATCGAAGCGACGCTCGTCGCCGACGGCGCGGCCGCCGCGTTGATGGGCCGAGGAATGGTCGATCTCGTGATCGTCGGTGCCGACCGCATCGCGGCGAACGGCGACGTCGCGAACAAGATCGGCACGTACGGCCTGGCGGTCGCGGCGCGTCATCACCAGATCCCGTTCTATGTCGCGGCACCCGCTTCGACGATCGATCTCGCGACCGCGAGTGGCGACGCCATCGTGATCGAGGAACGTGATCCGGAAGAGGTGACGCATGCAGGCTCGCATCGCGTCGCGCCGCGAGGCGTCAATGCGTTCAATCCGGCCTTCGACGTCAGCCCGGCCCGGCTCGTGACCGCGATCCTGACCGAGTGCGGCGCCGCCCGTCCGCCGTATCGGCGTTCGCTGCCGGCGCACGTGCGCCGCGCCGGCGAGATTGTCACACCCGGCGCGTAGCGTCGCCCGCCATGGCGCCGCGGGACACGCTCGAGGACCTGTTCGACGCGATCCTGCCGGCACGCTGCCCCGGGTGCGGCCGCTGGGGTGCGCTCGTCTGTGATAGCTGCGCCGCGACCCTCGTGCCGGCACCGATCGCGCCACCACCCCCTCCCGTCGCGTGGTGGCGGTCGTGCTTCGCGTACACGGGCGTGGCGCGTGAGCTCGTTGCTCGCGCCAAGTACCGCAATGAGCGCCGGTTCCTCGTTCTCGTCGCGCGCGAGCTCGCCGGCGTGATCGAGGCGGTCCCGTCGGCGGTCGACCTGATCACCTGGGCGCCCGCGAGCGCCGCTCGCATCCGGGCCCAGGGCGTCGACCACGGCGAGGTGTTGGCACGAGCGGTCGCGCGGCTCACGGGCGCGAGGGTCGCGGCATGCCTGCAGCGCGGTACAGGCTCGGCGCAGACCGGCCTCGACGCACACGCGCGCAGGCGCGGCCCACCCTTGCGCGCGATCGGTCGCGTCGACGCCGGGACGATCCTCGTCGTCGACGACGTCGCGACGACGGGCGGAACGCTCGCGGCCGCCGCCCGTGCGCTCGGGGGTGCCGGTGACCGGGCGGTGTTCGCGGCGACCATCGCCCGGACCCCGCGACCGGGCGGCGATCCCGACGGGCCTGCATATACTCCGGCTACTCCGGCCGTATTCGGGCACCGAACTCGATGAATTCGATGAGGAGCGCATGGACGTCGTCGTCTTCGGCAAGCACGTGGAGGTCGATCCGGCGCTGCGAGCGGTCACGCTGGAAAAGGTGGAGCGCCTCGGCAAGTACGCGAACGACGTGCGCCGTATCGATGTCGACTACGGCCTGCACCAGACGCGGCGGGCCGGCGACTCGTGCACCTGCGAGATCCTGGTTCACCTCACGCATCACCTGGTCAAGGGCACCGCCGCGGCAGTGGAGCACGCGATGGCGCTCGACCTCGCGCTCGAGAAGGTCGAGCACCAGATGCGGCGCCTGCACGAGCGGCGTGTACGGCGCAAGAACCGCGTGCGCGGGCGCGACCTGCGAGCCGACACGTCGACCAACGGAGGAGGTGGCGAGACCGACGACCTCGAGGAGGCGGACGGCTCCGGACCGGCGATCGTGAAGACGAAGCAATTCGCGGTGAAGCCCATGAACCCCGAAGAGGCCGCCCTGCAGATGGAGCTGCTCGGCCACGACTTCTTCTTGTTCCGCAACACCGAGTCGGAGAACGCGGCGGTGCTCTACCGCCGTCGCGACGGGGCACTCGGCCTCATCGAAGTCACGGGCTAGATAAGGGGCGGGCCGTGGTCGAGTACGTCGGCGACGATGCGCCGCCGATTCGCGTGCTGGTCGTCGACGACCACGCACTCTTCCGGCACGGACTCTTGTCGGTCCTGCGCACGGCGACCGACCTCGCGGTCGTCGGCGAGGCGCGCGACGGGATGGAGGCGATCGAGCAGGCCGCCGAGGTGCAGCCCGATGTCGTCCTCATGGACGTCCGGATGCCGACCGTCAACGGGATCGAGGCCGCGCGCCGGATCCGCATCGCCCAACCCGCGGTCCGCATCCTGATGCTGACCGAGTCCGAGGACGAAGAGGACCTCTACGGGGCCGTGCGCGCCGGGGCAACGGGGTATCTCCTGAAGGAGGTCGCGATCGACGAGATCGCCGACGCGATCCGCGCCGTCGCGAGCGGGCAGGCGGTGGTGTCGCCTTCGATGACCACCAAGCTTCTCTCGGAGTTCAACGCGTTGTCGCGCCGCCTCGAAGAAGAGCACGACGGCCGGCGCCTGACCGATCGGGAGCTCGAGGTCCTCCGACTGATCGCGCGGGGGATGTCGAACAAGGACATCGGAACCGACCTCGTGATCGCCGAGAACACCGTCCGCAATCACGTCCGCAACATCTTGGAGAAGCTGCAGGTCCGCTCGCGCGTGGAAGCGGCGATGTACGCCGTCCGGGAGAAGCTCGTCGACGCGCCCTGACCGGGCCGAGGCGGCGCGATCGGTGCGGCCCGGGGCCGGGGGATACCACCGGTAGACTCGCCCGCCGCATGGGTTTGTTCAACAAGATTCTGCACGCAGGAGAGGGCCGGCGCCTCAAGGCGGTCCAGGCGATCGTGCCCGAGGTCAACGCCCTCGAGCCCGAGATCGAGCGGCTTTCCGACGAGCAGCTGGTCGCCAAGACCGCCGAGTTCAGACAGCAGGTCGACCGCGCCCGCTCCGGGGCGAAGAATCCGGATCACGAGAAGGACGTCGTCGCCGACGTGCTCGACGACGTGCTCCCCGAGGCGTTCGCAGTCGTGCGCGAAGCGGGCCGGCGGGTGCTCGGGCAACGCCACTTCGACGTGCAGATCATGGGTGGCGCCGCGCTCCACCTCGGATGGGTCGGGGAGATGAAGACGGGCGAGGGCAAGACGCTCGTGTCGACCTTGCCCGCGTACTTGAACGGGATCGCCGGCCGCGGCGTGCACCTCGTCACCGTGAACGACTATCTCGCGCGACGCGACGCGGAATGGATGGGCCGGCTGCACCGGTTCCTCGGGCTCTCCATCGGTGTCGTCGTCCCCGACGACTCGACGCCCGACGAGAAACGCGCCCAATACGACTGCGACATCACCTACGGCACCAACAACGAGTTCGGGTTCGACTACCTGCGCGACAACATGGTCGTCGACATCGCCGAGCAGGTGCAGCGGGGCAGCCGCAACCAATCGTGGTCTCCGCATTTCTTTGCCATCGTCGACGAGGTCGACTCGATTCTTATCGACGAAGCGCGCACACCGCTCATCATCTCGGGCCGCGCGGCCGATGCCGCCGAGCTCTATTACCAGTTCGCCCGCGTCGCGCGCGGCTTGCAGCGCGACCGCGACTACGAGGTCGACGAAGCCAAGCGCACGGTCGTTCCGACCGAGGACGGCATCTCGCGCGTCGAGGAGGCACTCGCCGTCGAAAACCTCTACGAGAACGTGCACCAGAACTACGTGCACCAGTTGCAGCAGGCGCTACGAGCGAAGGAGTTGTTCAAGCACGACGTCGACTACATCATCCAGTCGGGCGAGGTGAAGATTGTCGACGAGTTCACCGGTCGCATCCTCGAGGGCCGCCGCTGGAGCGAGGGCTTGCACCAGGCGGTCGAGGCCAAAGAGGGTGTGAAGATCAAAGAGGAGAACCAGACCCTCGCGACGGTCACGCTCCAGAACTACTTCCGGCTGTACGAGAAGCTAGGCGGAATGACGGGTACTGCGTCGACGGAGGCCGGGGAGTTCGCCCATACGTACGACCTGCACGTGGTCTCGATCCCCACGAACCAGGCGATGGTCCGTCTCGACCATGCCGACTACATCTACAAGACCGAGGATGCGAAGTTCGCGGCCGCGATCGAGGACATCACCGACCGATACGACAAGGGCCAGCCCGTGCTCGTCGGGACGATCTCGGTCGAGAAGTCGGAGAAGCTGTCGCGCGAGTTGCAGAAGCAGGGCATCCCCCACGAAGTGCTGAACGCGAAGCAGCACGAGCGGGAGGCGGAGATCGTCGTCCAGGCGGGCAAGCTGCAATCGGTGACCGTTGCGACCAACATGGCCGGCCGGGGCGTCGACATCCTGCTCGGCGGCAACCCCGAGGGCCTCGCTCGTCGCGAGTGCATGAAGGAAGGCCTCGCCCTCGGTACGCCCGAGTTCGACGCCCGCTACGCGGAGCTCTTCCCGGGCTTCCAGGCCGAGTGCAACGCCGAAGGCGAGAAGGTTGTCGCCCTCGGCGGTCTGTACGTGCTCGGCACCGAACGCCACGAGTCTCGACGCATCGACAACCAGCTGCGGGGCCGGTCGGGTCGGCAGGGCGATGCCGGTGAGAGCCGCTTCTACCTGTCACTCGAGGACGAACTGATGCGCCTCTTCGCGACGGGTCTCATGTCGCGGGTCATGAACGCGTCGTTTCCCGACGACGTGCCGCTCGAGTCGAAGATGGTCTCGCGCGCCGTCGAGCGCGCGCAGGGAACGGTCGAGGATCGCAACTTCGAGATCCGCAAGAACGTGCTCAAGTACGACGAGGTGATGAACGAGCAGCGCAAGGTCATCTACCGCCGCCGTCAGCAGATCCTCGACGGCGAAGACCTGGGCGACGACGCGATCCTGGCGATCGAGTCTGCGATCAGCCGGCTCGTCGTCCAGTACTGCCGCGGCGAGTTCTTCGAGGACTGGGACGTTCCCGGACTGCTCGACGCCGCCCGGCTCTACTACCCGACCCGTATCACCAAGGAACAGATCGACGAAGTGATCGGGCGCGAAGCGCTCGAGGACCTGTTCGTCGACGATGCCAAGGCACTGTACGAGGACAAGGGCGAGCACATCGGCGTCGATACGCTGCGCGATATCGAGCGCCGGGTCATGCTCTCGGTGATCGACCAGCACTGGCGCGAGCACCTCTACGAGATGGACTACCTCCAGGAGGGCATCAACCTGCGCGCCATGGGCCAGCAGGATCCACTCTCGGAGTGGCAGCGCGAGGGCTTCGACATGTTCGAGGCCATGATGGGCCAGATCGAAGACGACTTCGTGCGCTACGTCTTCCACCTGCAGGTCGTGGTCGACGAGGAGCCCGGTCCCGACATCCGCAACGTCTCCTACAGCGCCCCGACGGATCCGGTGCAGGGCTCGAGCTCGATCGAGGCCGCGATGGTGGCGCAGGCGGCCGAAGCGCCGTTGGCATTCGACGACGAGCCGATGCCCGTCGCGCCGGAACCGGTCCAACAACAGCCGGTCCGCGCCGAGAAGACGCCCGGACGCAACGAGCCGTGCTTCTGCGGCAGCGGCAAGAAGTACAAGCTCTGCCACGGGCGCTGACTTCGTATGCGCGATTTCTCGGAGGAGCTCGGTGATCTCGCGCGGCGCGTCGCCGACGCGCACAAGTACCTGCGCATCGACGAGGCGCGTACGCGGCTCGCGGAGCTCGAGGAACAGGCGAGCGCGCCCGACCTCTGGGACGACGCCGACCGGGCGCGCCAGGTGACCTCCGAGATGTCGAGCGTGCGCGAGGACGTCGAGCTCATGGCCGAGCTCGACCGGCGCCTCTCCGACGTCCAGACCCTCTATGAGCTGGCGCGCGAGGAGGACGACGATTCCTTCGAGTCCGAGGTCGCCGAGAACGGCACGCGCTTGGCGCGGGATCTCGACCGGCTCGAGCTGCGCGCGCTGTTCAGCGGTGAGCACGACGAACGGGACGCGATCTGCGAGGTCCACTCCGGCGCGGGCGGGACCGACGCGCAGGACTGGGCCCAGATGGTCTTGCGCATGATCACGCGGTGGGCGCAGACGAAGGGATTCGACGTCGAGCTCGATGAGGTGCAAGAAGGACAGGAGGCGGGGATCACGTCGGCGACGTTCATCGTGAAGGGCCGGTACGCGTACGGGATGCTCGAAGGAGAGCGGGGCGTCCACCGGTTGATTCGCATCTCGCCGTTCGACGCGAATGCCCGCCGCCAGACCGCGTTCGCGTCGCTCGACTGCGTACCCGCGCTCGACCAGGCCGAACAACCCGAGATCGATCCGAGCGATCTGCGCATCGACACATACCGTTCCTCGGGCGCGGGCGGCCAGCACGTGAACGTCACCGACTCGGCCGTGCGGATCACCCACCTGCCGACAGGCGTCGTGGTGTCGTGTCAGAACGAGCGCTCGCAACTCCAGAACCGGGCGAAGGCGATGCAGATACTCGCGGCCCGGCTCGCGGAGCGGCGGCGCGAGGAACAGCGCAGAGAATTGGAGCGGCTGTCGGGCGACAAGCAGGACGTCGCGTTCGGAAACCAGATCCGCACCTACACGCTGGCTCCCTACCAACTTGTCAAGGACGAGCGCACGCGCTACGAGACCGGGAATGTGCAGGCAGTGCTCGACGGCGACCTCCACGGGTTCATCGAGGCGTACCTGCACTGGCGAAGATCGCGTAATTCGTCGTAATCCGGTACTGTTCCCCGCGGGCCGAAGCCCGCTGCTACCCTCGTCCCGCTTCCGATGCTGCGCTTCACATGATTCGTTTCGAAGACGTCACCAAGGCGTACAAAGGCGATATCGTCGCCCTGAACGACATCTCCCTCGAGATCTTGAAGGGAGAATTCGTCTTCCTCGTCGGGCCGTCGGGCTCGGGGAAGTCCACGTTCCTCAAGCTTCTGCTGCGCGACGAGGTGGCTACGGGCGGCCGGGTCCTGGTCGCGGGTCGCGACATCGGGCGGCTCGGCGCGTGGAAGGTCCCGCAGCTCCGGCGCAACATCGGCTGCGTCTTCCAAGATTTCAAGCTGCTCCCCAACAAGACGGTGTACGAGAACGTCGCCTTCGCGCTGGAGGTGATCGGGCGGCCGAGGCACATCGTGCGCACGCAAGTGCCCCAGATCCTCGACCTCGTCGGTCTCACGAAGAAGGCCGACAATTTCCCGACCGAGCTGTCCGGCGGTGAGCAACAGCGCGTGTCGATCGCCCGCGCGTTCGTCAACCGGCCGCTCATCCTGCTGGCCGACGAGCCCAGCGGAAACCTCGACCCCGCCACGACGGTCGGCATCATGCGGCTGCTCGACCGCATCAACCGCACCGGCACCACCGTGGTCATGGCGACGCACGACCAACGCATCGTCGACGCGATGCGGCGGCGAGTGATCGAGCTCGATCACGGCAGCCTCGTACGCGACCAGGTGCGCGGCGTGTACGGGGTCGGGAGCTGATGTCGCGCCTCGCCTACTTCGCGCGCGAGACATTGATCTCGCTCCGGCGCAACCTGTTGATGACAATCGCCGGCATCATCACGGTCGCGATCTCGCTGTTCCTGTTCGGCGGGATCCTGCTCGTATCGGCCACGGTCGACCACGGCACCCAGCAGTGGAAGCACGGCATCGAGCTCGAGATCTTTATGAAGACCCAGGCGACGCCCAGGCAGGTGCAGTTCGTGTCGGACGAGCTCAAGGCGGATCCGCAGGTCAAGAGCTTCAAGCACCTGACCCAGCAGGACGCGTACGCCATCTTCAAGAAGGACTTCGCCGATCAGCCCGCGCTCGTGGAGTCGACGAAGCCGTCCGACCTGCCCGAGTCGTTCCGGGTCGAGCCCCAACGGGCGGAGCTCACGGCGCCCCTGGCCCTCGCGTACCAGGATCAGCCGAACGTCGCGACGGTCATCACCGCGGCGCAGCAGATCAAGCGCCTGCTCACCGCGACCCGATGGATCCGGCTCGCGTTCATCTCGATGGCGAGCGTCCTGCTCGCGTCGTCGCTGTTCCTCATCGTCAACACGATTCGGCTCGCGACGTTCGCGCGCCGGCGCGAGATCGAGGTTATGAAGCTCGTCGGCGCGTCGAACTGGTTCGTGCGCGTTCCGTTCATGGCCGAGGGCCTCGTACAGGGCGCGATCGGGGCGGGCTTCGCCTTCGGGCTCGTGTGGGCGCTCAAGATCATCATTGCGAACCTGCTGAGCAATCAGCGGACGCTGTTGTCGACGTTCCGGGTCACTTCCGCCGACGCGCTCGGTATCGGTCTGCTCGTGCTGGTCATCGGCGCCGGGATCGGCGTGATCGGCTCGATCCTCGGCCTGCGCCGCTTCCTCGACGCCTAACGCGCGGGCCTATCGGCCGACCCCGGCGAGAGCAGGAATCAGTTCTGCAACGGGAGTAGTGCCGACGCGCCGGCCGCGAGCTCGTCGTTCCAATCGCGCGGTTCGCTGAGCGGCACGAGCACGAGCTTCGAGAAGCCGACCGCGAGGTAGCGCGCACACAGGTCGTGCAGCTGCGACCAGCCCCGGGCGACGAGATCGTCGATCTCGGCGTCGGGGTTCCGGGTCCGGATCGCCTGTGCGAAGGCGTCGGGGATCGCGTCGTGCGTGTACAGCGCCATCACGCCGAAGTGCTCAGGGTCGATCTCGCGGCCCGCGGTGTCCGCCGCGTCGTCGATCGCGACCCGACCGGCTTTGCATTGTTCGGGCGTGGCGAAGCTCGCGAGCCAGCCGTCGGCCAGGCGGCCGACCCGACGGAGCTCGGCCGGCGCCCGGCCGCCGAGCCAGACGTCGAGCGGGTGCGCGGGTTTGGGCAGCACGTTCATGTGCTCGTAGTGGAACCACCGACCGTCGTGATGCACGTCGTCCTCGGCCCAGAGGCGCCGGAGCAGCGGGAGCGCCTCGTCGAAGATCGACGCCCGGTCACCCCGCTCGACGCCGAACGCCTGTTGCTCGACCGGGTGCACGATCCCGAGGCCGAACGCCGGGAGCGCCCGGCCTCCCGAAAGCACGTCGAGGGTGGCCCACTCCTTGGCGACCAGCGCGGGGCTGCGGCCGGGGAGCACGGAGACACTCGTACCGAGCTTGATCTTGGTCGTACGCGCCGCCGCGAACGCGAGTGCGAGCACCGGATCGGGCGCGGGGCCGCTGACGCGCTCGGAGAGCCAGAGCGAGTCGAAGCCGTTGACCTCGAGCCCCGCCGCGAGCGTGCCGAGCGTCCCCCCTTCGAGCCGCCGCAGGTTCCCGAGGCCGTATCCGATCCGGACCTTCATCGCGCGCGCCGTCAGTAGCCGGCGGGGCGGAGGTGGGCGTACTTGCCCAGTTCGGTGCGCGCGATCTGGCGCAGGTGGACCTCGTCCGGCCCGTCGACGAGATGGAGCGTGCGTGCATGCGCGTACATCGACGCGAGGGGCCAGTCGTCGGTCACGCCCGCGCCGCCGAAAAGCTGTATCGCGCGGTCGATGACGTCGGTCGCGACCCGCGCCGCGACGACCTTGATCGCCGCGATCTCGGTACGCGCGTTCTTCTTGCCGACGGTGTCCATCATCCACGCGGCCTTCATCGTCAACAGTCGCGCTTGCTCGATCTGCATGCGCGACTCGGCGATATTCGCCTGCACGACCCCCTGATCGGCGAGCGGCTTCTTGAACGCCACGCGCGTCTGCGCGCGTATGCACATGAGATCGAGCGCGCGTTCGGCCATCCCGATGGCGCGCATGCAGTGATGGATCCGGCCCGGGCCGAGTCGGGCCTGGGCGATCGCGAAGCCGCTGCCCTCCTCGCCGAGGAGATTCTCCTTGGGGACGCGTACGTTCTCCCACAGCGTCTCACCGTGACCGCCGCCCTCGGAATGACCGAACACCGGCAGACCGCGCACGACGCTGACGCCGGGCGCGTCCATCGGCACGAGGATCATCGACTGGCGGTGATACGTGTCGGTCTCGGGGTCGGTGACACCCATGAACACCGCGACTTTGCAGCGCGGGTCGAGCGCGCCGCTCGTGAACCACTTGTGCCCGTTGATGACGTAGTCGTCGCCGTCTCGGTCGATGCGGCTCGAGATGTTGGTGGCGTCGCTGGACGCGACCCAGGGCTCGGTCATCGCGAAGCACGAACGGATCTCGCCTTCCAGGAGCGGGCGCAACCACTGCTCCTGCTGCAGTTGCGTGCCGAACTGCGCCAGGATCTCCATATTGCCGGTGTCGGGCGCCGAGCAATTCGTCGCCTCGCCGAGCAACGGCGACGTGCCCATCACCTCGCACAGCGGCGCGTACTCGAGGTTCGACAGGCCCGGACCGTGCTCCGGCTCGGGCAGGAAGAGGTTCCACAGGTCGCGCTTGCGCGCCTCGACCTTCAGCTCTTCTATGACCGGCGGCGCGAAATGCGGGTTGCCCGACTCCTCGCGTTGAGCCCGGTAGATCGGCTCGGCCGGTCGCACGATCTCGTTGTCGAACTCGACGAGCTTGGCCTTCAGCTCCTCGGTCCGGGCGCTCGATGCGAACTCCACTGTGAACCTCCTCGACGTCACATGGCTCCCTCGCGACGCATCGAGGGCGCAGAGTGCGCCGGGCGGCTACCGCGTCCGCACGCGGTCGAAACCCTACTCTTCGGCTCGTGACCGACACCCCGCTGGCCGGCCTGCGCGTCCTCGAGCTCGGCGCGTTCATCGCGGGACCGTTCGCGGGACAGCTTCTCGGCGATCTGGGCGCGGAAGTCGTCAAGGTCGAGCCACCCGGAGCGGGCGACATCATGCGGCGCTACGGCGTGCGCGTCGACGGCAAGAGCCTGTGGTGGTCGGCGATCGCCCGCAACAAACAGTCGATCGTGATCGACCTGCGCGACTCCCGCGGCCGCGACCTCGCCCGCCGGATCGCGGCCCGCTGCGACGTCGTGGTGGAGAACTTCAAGCCGGGCACCCTGGCGGGTTGGGGGCTCGACTACGCGACGCTGGCGCACGACAACCCGGGCGTCGTCCTCGTGCACGTGTCGGGCTTCGGCCAGACCGGCCCGCGTGCGGCTGAACCCGGATTCGGCTCGATCGGCGAGGCGATGGGGGGCATCCGCCACACCACCGGCGATCCCGACCGGCCCCCGGCACGCACGGGTGTTTCGATCGGCGACTCGCTCGCGGGCCTCTTCGCGGTCGTCGGCGCGTTGGCCGCGCTGAACGAACGGACGCGCAGCGGCCGCGGCCAGGAGGTCGACGTCGCGATATACGAGGCGGTGCTGGCGCTGATGGAGTCGACGGTCGCCGACTACGAGCTCGCCGGAGTGACGAGGACCCGCTCCGGCGGCGTGCTGCGTGACGTCGCGCCCGCGAACGCGTACCCGACGCTCGACGGGCGCGACGTCGTGATCGCCGGAAACGCCGACGCGGTGTTCGCGCGGCTGTGCGAGGCGATGGGTCGGCCCGACCTCGCGCGCGATCTCCCGAGCCACGAGGCGCGCGCCGAGGCGCAGGACCCGCTCGATCGCGAGATCGCGGCGTGGACGCGCACCATGACCGCCGACGACCTGATCGCCGTCCTGCGCCGGCACGACGTTCCGGTCGGTCCGATCAATCGCGCCCCCGACCTGGCCGCCGATCCTCACATTGCCGCGCGCGAGATGATCGTGCGCCTCGCGGCCGGGTTCGCGGACGACGTTGCGATGACCGGGGTCATGCCGAAGTTCTCGCGCACGCCGGGAGCGATCCGCACCGTCGGTCCTGCACTCGGCGAGCACACCGACGCGGTGCTCCGCGAGCTGGCAGGCTGCGCCGACGAGGAGATCGCGGTGTTACGAGACGGTGGCGTCGTCGCGTGAGCGCGCTTCGAAGAATTGCATCGGCGGCTCGTCGCGGTTGAAGGCCGGCTGTTCGGCGGAGACCAGTTCCTGCGCCCGGCGATGGTCGTCCGGCGTGAACGCCCGGGTCGTCGAGCAGAACTCCACCATGATCCCGTTGGGATCGTTGGCGTAGATCGACGTACACCAGCCGTGGTCGATGCGGACCACGTCGAAGCCGTGGGCAAGCCAGCGGTCGCGCTTGGCGTCGAGCTGGTCGAACTCGGAATCGAAGGCGATGTGGTTCACGAAGCTCGGCAGCCCGAGCGCCGTCGAGATCGCGGGGTCGAAGTCGGGAAGGTCGACGTCGTGCAGATCCCAGATGGCGAGCATCTCGCCGTTGCCCGTGTCGTAGAAGAGGTGGCGTGCCCAGCCGTGCTCCATGTACGAGATGACGTCGACGTGCACGAGCTGGAAGCCCATGGCCTCGCTGTAGAACCGGTGGGTGGCGTCGAGGTTGCGGGTGGCGATGGCGACGTGGTGGAAGGCCATGCCACCAGTCTGGCATTTCACCTGCTCAGCGGCCAGCGCGGATGGTGGACAGCTGCCAGCGGCCGGGGACGCCTTTGAGTTCGTGCTCGCCGCGATCCTGTAGTTCGTAGCTAGGGTTCTGCGCCGATCGACGGGAGCAGAAGTGATCGTTCATACGCGGCTCGAAAGCTCGCATCTCGCCGGCA
>DATCCI010000367.1:0-2365 GCA_036511415.1 Acidimicrobiia bacterium | reverse complement strand
GGCCCCGATCGCCCTCACGTCGAGTCCGGGCACAGCCGCGAACCAGATCTCGTCCGAGACCACGTGGCGCGTCAGCTCGGCCGGCGAGCCGAGCGCGGCGAGCCTGCCCCCGGTGACGATGGCGACGCGGTCGCACAATTGCTCGGCCTCGTCCATCGCGTGCGTCGTGAGCAAGACCGTGACGCCGCGGTCGCGCAGGTCGCGAACGAGCTGCCACGTCGTGGCCCGCGCATGCGGATCCATTCCCGCAGTCGGCTCGTCGAGGAACACGACCTCCGGGCGGCCGATGAGCGCGCAGGCGAGAGAGAGTCGTTGCGCCTGGCCGCCGGAGAGCCGACGGACCGAGGTGGCGGCCGTGTCGCGCAACCCGACTGTGTCGAGCAGGACTTCGGGCGACTCGGCGTCGTCGTAGTACGCCGCGAAGAGCCGGAGGAGCTCCAGCGGCTTGAGCCCCGGGTACAGGCCGCCTTCTTGGAGCATCACGCCGATGCGTGGGCGCAACGCCGCGGCGTCACGCACGGGATCGAGACCGAGGACGCGTACCGTGCCGACGTCGGGCTTGCGGTAGCCCTCGAGCGTTTCGACGGTGGTGGTCTTGCCCGCGCCGTTGGGTCCGAGCAGGCCGAACACCTCGCCCCGGGCAACGTCGAACGAGAGTCCGTCGACGGCGCGGACCCCGCCGTAGTGCTTGGCGAGCCCGACGACGGAGATGGCCGGGTCGGGAGCAGCGGCGGACATGGCGCTCGGAGTCTACGAGTGGCGGCGGGACGGCCGGCTATCGGTCCCGCCAGGCGACGTAGGCGGCGAGCTCGTCGAGCCAGGCGCGCGCAGTGTCGTCGATCGGCGCCGACGCCAGAGCGTCGCGGGCCTCCGCGACGAGCCGCTCGATGTCCGCCTCGATCTGATCGAGCGCGCCGGTGCGAGCGAACACCGCCTGGAGGTCGCGGATGTCGGCGGTGGACAGGTCGGGGTCGCCCAGGCGCCCGAGTAGTGCGCGGTCGGCGGCATCGGCGCGTGCGAATGCGAGCGCGACCAGCGGTGTGGGCTTGCCCTCACGCAAGTCGTCGCCGACGGGCTTGCCGGTGATCCTCGCGTCGCCGACCGCGCCGAGGACATCGTCGCGCAGCTGGAACGCGTGCCCGAGGGGCAGGCCGATGGCGGAGAGCGCGGGCCCGAGCGAGGCGAGACCGTCGGCCAACGCCGCGCCGAGGTGCAGCGGTCGCTCCACGGTGTACTTGCCGGACTTGTAGACCGCGATGCGGTTCGCGAGATCGGCTTCGGTGCTCGCGGCCGCGGTACCCGTGAGGTCGAGTGACTGACCGACACAGAGCTCGACCCGCAGCTCGTCGAACACGACGTGCGCGGCCTCCGGCATGCCGCGCATGAGGATATCGGCGTAGGTGAACGCGAAGTCGCCGACGAGGATCGCCATCCCCTCGCCGAACCGTCGGGGCTCGCCCCGCCAACCGGCGCGGACGTGGCGCCGCGCGAAGCGCGTGTGTACCGAGTCGTTCCCGCGTCGCATCTCGGAACCGTCCATCACATCGTCGTGTGCCAGCGCGAACGTGTGCACGAGCTCGAGCGCCGCCGCCGCGTCGACGACGCGCGCGTCGCTTCCGTCACCCCGCGCGCCGACGAACGCGCAGTAGCAAAAGGCCGGACGGAGTCGTTTGCCGCCTGTGGCGACGAAGCCGCGTAACGCCTCGATCGGCTCGGCGAGGGCGGCGTCGACGGCCCGCCACCGGGCGAGCTCCGCGGCCAGCAGATCGTCGATCCGGCGCTCCACCCGCGTCGCGAACGGGATCAACGCCGTGGGGAACACGGCCTCCTTCGGCCCGGTCGAGGTCACGCCCGGACGGTAGTCGCAGTCGGGCGGCGAGACCGGAACGCGTCCCGCCTACGCTGCGATCGTGTCCGAGTTTCTTTCGGAGAAGTGGCTGGGCGAGCTCGATCGTGCGCTGCGCGCCTCGGCGAGCGTGTCCGCGCTCGCGCCGATCGTGATCGAACAAGTCGTGCACGACGTGCCCGGTCGGGGCGAGGTCTGTTACCGGATCCGTGTCGACGACGCCGGGGCACGTGTCACCGAAGGGGGCACTCCGGAGCGACCGGATGTTCGCCTGACGACCGACTTCACCACGGCGGTCGCGATCGCCCTCGGCAAGGAGAACGCCCAGATCGCACTGGCGCACGGTCGGCTGCGACTCGGCGGCGACATCGACACGCTCGCACGGCGAGCCGGCGCTCTGGCCGCGCTGGACGACGCCACGGCCGCGCTACGCGCGGACACGACCTACCCTTCGCCGTAGGATCCGCGCACCATGTGGGGCGAGGTCACACCCGCGGAACGCCTGCGTTCGGTCACCCG
>DATCCI010000366.1:0-4506 GCA_036511415.1 Acidimicrobiia bacterium | reverse complement strand
ACGAGACCGGGGTCGTCGGCAACGGCATGTACGAGCTGGTCGACGGCGGGGAGCGCTACCCGGGCGGGAAGTGGCCGACCACGCCCGCGAACCTGTTCGACCTGAAGGGAGCGGTGACGCTCTACAACGATCTGCCGCCCGACCTGACGCCGAAGTCGTATCCGTCGCCGCCCGGCTCGCCCGCGGCCGGCGGCTGATCGCGGCCGGTCACGCGTCGCGGGGGACGGTTGTCCAGCCCTCCCCCGCGACGTAACGGCGCACGACGCGCGCCGGCACCCCCGCGACCACGGAGTTGTCGGGGGCGTCGAGACCTACGACGACTGCGCCCGCCGCCACGACGACGTGCCGGCCGATGCGAGAGCCCGGCAGGACGATCGCGCCGTGTCCGAGCCAGCTCCCGTCGCCGATCGAGACGGGCTCGTTCTTCCACATCTGCACACCGATCGGCAGCTCGACGTCTTCGTAGCCGTGGTTCTGATCGGTGACGTAGACGTAGTGGCCGGTCCAGATGTCGTCGCCGATGGCGATGCGCTCGTGCCCGACGATGCCGATGCCCTTGCCGAGGGTGCAGCGATCGCCGATCGTGATGATCGGCTCGCCCAACAGGCCGGCTTGCGACGGCATCCCCGCGCTGATGCTCGCGAGTGGCCCGACAGTAGTGCCGCGACCGAGCGCGATCCGGCCCTCGCCGAACAGGACGGACTGCGGGAACGCGATCATGCTGCCCTCGCCGAAGGCGTGGAACGCGCGGGCGCGGCGGTGACGCGGTCCGATCGCGCCCAGCCGGGTGATCTCGCGCCAAGCGGCGTGGATCGCGTCTCCCGCGATGCGATCGACGTCGTCGCGCAGCATCGTGGAAGGATACGGCGATGACGAACGCGGCTGCGCTCCCGGTACGCATCGGGCTCCTGTACGACTTCCCCCAGATGGGCGACCTCTTCGCGAAGGCGATGCGGATCGGCATCGACGAGGTCGCGGCGACGGGGCGGCTCGATCGCGACGTGGAGCTGGTCGAGCGGCAGTCGCGCGGGCTGCCCTCGGGGAGCGAGGCCGAGGTGGTGCGGGCGTTCGCGGAGTTGGACGACGAGGACGTCGTCGCGATCGTCGGACCCTCGATCTCCGACAACGCGCTGATCGCCGCGCCACTCTGCGACGCGGCGCGGCTCGCCGCGATCAACTACTCGGGCGGCGAGCGCACGCGCTCACAATGGATGTTCCACTACCAGGTCGGCTCGCTCGAGGAGGAGCCGCCGGTGCTCGCGGCCCGCATGGCGGAGCGCGGACTGCAGCGCGCGGCGGTGATCTTCGACCAGTCGCCGGTCGGGCGCCGCTATGCCGAGTGCTTCGAAGCGGCTCGCGCGCGGCTCGGGCTGGAGGTCACCGGTACTGCAAGCATCTCCGCGCTCGCCGAGGACGCGACCGCGCTCCTAGAACGGCTCCGCACGGCACAGCCCGACGTGCTCGTCTATCTGGGCTTGGGTGTCTCGTCGCGTGCGGTCGCGCTCGCGCGGTCGTCGCTCGAGTGGGACGTTCCGGTGCTCGCGAACTCCGCGCTCATGTTCGGCTACGCGCGTCCCGACTGGCGCGACGGTTACCTCGGCTGGGAGTACATCGACACCATCGCCGACGACAACCGCAGTCGCGCCCGTCTGGCGGAGCTGTTCCCTCACGCGGCCGGAGGGCCCATCGGCTGCGCGGCCTACGACATCGGTCGCCTGCTCGGTGAAGGCATCGCGGCCACGGAGCACCTGACCCGCGCCGGCGTCGCCGACGGGCTCCGGCGGGTCAAGCAACTGCCCGCGAGCTCGGGTCACGAGGGCACGCTGATCGGCTTCGGCGTGTGGGACCACGCGGCGTTGAAGGGCCACTATCTGGTCCTTCGCACCTGGCGAGACGGTCGCTCGATGCAGGTCTGACCGAGCGCACACCTCGCGTGCATGGTCGGCCCGAAGCTGTCACACCCGCCTGTCATGCTCTGCCGCATGCAGACGAACGACGTGAACGACCCAGTACCGAATGACCTGGTCAGAGCCGCATTCGAGGCCTGTGCGACGTTTGCCGCCGAGGGCGACGGGTCGCCGGTGTGCGCGGCCTGCGGGTGGCTCGGTGCCGACCACGCGCCCGACGTCGCGCCGGCACGGGAGCTCTCGGTGGGCCGCCAGTCGATCCACCCGACGGTCGATCCGCCGACGGTCGTCCGCCGCCGTTCGATCGGCCGACGGTCGATCGACGAGGCCGCGTAGCTATGCGCTGCGCTTCTTGGCCGGCGCTTTGGCCGGCGTCTTCTTCGCGACCGACTTCTTGGCCGACTTCGCCGCCGACTTGGACGCCGACTGCTTCGGCGACGCGGCGGCAACGCTCGGGTGCCGTTCCTTGGCTCCCTGCGCCTTCGTGAGAGACGCTTCGAGCGCCGCGACCAGATCGAGCACCTTGGCGGGCGGCTCGACCAGCGGCTCGGCGACGATCTCCTCTCCGGCCGCCTTGCGCTCGATCAGGCCGAGCACCTGCTCGCGGTATTCGTCGTGATACTTCTCGGGCTCGAAGTGTTCCGCCGCGAGCGACTCCACGAGCTGACGCGCCATGGCGACCTCGCGCTCGGTGAGCTCCACGTCGCCGTCGTCGGGGACGAGGTCGGTACGTGACAAGACCTCGTCGGCGTAGCGCATCGTCTCGATGCACAGCATCCCGTCGACCGGCCGGATCGCGACCAGACGTTCCTTGCTGCGCACGATGATGCGCCCGATCGCGACCTTGTTGAGCTCAGCCATCGCCTCCACGAGGAGTTTGTACGGCTTCACGCCCCGCGCGTCGGGAACCAGGTAGTAGGGCTGCTCGAAGTAGAGCGGATCGATCTCGTCGAGGTCGACGAACTCCTCGATCTCGATCGCGTGGCTGCCCTTCGGCCGCAGGACGTCGAGCTCGTCGGGCTCGATCATCACGTAGCGACCCTTCGAGATCTCGTAACCGCGTTTGATCCGCTCGGGCGGTACCTCTTCGCCAGTGGCGTCGGACACCTTCTTGTAACGGATGCGAGCGCCGGTTCCCTCTTCGAGCTGGTTGAAGCTCACGTCTCGGCTCTTGGTCGCGCCGACGAGACGCACAGGTACCTGTACGAGGCCGAAGCTGATCGAACCGGTCCAAATGGCACTGGGCATCTCACGAGAATACCCAGGTACGTGTCGCCCGACGCCAGCGGCGGAGGACAGGGACCGCCCTCGCCTACCCCCGGTCCGTCCACGTCGGCTCGCTTCGCGGCGCGCCCGGCATTTTGACGAAGTGCGCCGCGAGCAGTACGCATATGTGGGGTTGCCAAAGGGGTGGGGACCATATGGGTGCATTGACCAACTGGCGTACGCGCGCCGGTCTCGCCGCGATTGTGTCGCTCGGACTCGTGAGTTGCGGGCCACCCGGACTCGAAGAGTCGCCCCAAAACGCGCCCAACATCACCGTCGACACGGTCGCCAAGACGAAGACGACGACGACCACCGCAGTTCCGATCTTTACGCCGGCCAATTCGGTCTCGCACACGTCTCCGGGCGTCACACGACCGTCCGGTTCACTTCCGTCGCAGACCTCACCGCCTTCCACCGGCGGAACACCGGTGGCAGCTACCGCGATCTGCAACGACGGAACCTATTGGTATGCGGCGCAGCATCTGGGCGCGTGTGCGCAACACGGTGGCGTCGCAGTTTTCTACCGCTGAGCTGTTCTACCGCTGAGTTCGAGCCGGGCCGGATACCCGCCGGGCGTAGGGTGCCTGCCGTTATGGCGAGGGGGCAGGCGCGCGGCCAGAAGGTCGAGATCGAGGGCCGCGAGCTCACGCTGTCGAACCTCGACAAGGTGCTGTACCCCGCCGCCGGGTTCCGCAAGGCCGACGTCATCGACTATTACCGCCAGATCGCACGCTGGATGCTTCCGCACCTCGCGCAGCGTCCGCCGACCCTCGTTCGGGCGCCGGACGGCCCGGCCGGGCCCCGGTTCTTCGAGAAGAATTGTCCGTCGCATCATCCGGAGTGGGTCGACACCGCGCCCGGCAACGAAGCCACCGGCGGCACGAAGGGCTGCGTGGTCGAAGAACTTGCGACGCTGGTGTGGCTCGCCAATCTGGCCGCCCTCGAGCTCCACACGCATCAATGGACGCTCCCCGATCCCGTGCACCCGACCGCGATGGTCATCGACCTCGATCCGGGTCCCCCCGCGTCGATCGTCGACTGCTGTCGCGTCGCGCTCGCGCTGCGCGAGACGTTGGCGCGGCTCGACCTGCAGTGCGTCGTCAAGACGTCGGGCGGCAAGGGGTTGCACCTGTCGGTACCGGTCCACGGCTCGGGCGCCACCGACGAAGAGACCAAACGGTTCGCGCTCGCGCTCGGGCAGCTGCTCGAGTCGCGCGACCCCGATCGTGTGCTCGTCGATATGACGCGCAGCAAGCGACCGGGCAAGGTCTTCGTCGACTGGAGTCAGAACGACCGGCACAAGACGACCGTCTGCGCGTATTCGTTGCGGCTT
>DATCCI010000365.1:0-5977 GCA_036511415.1 Acidimicrobiia bacterium | reverse complement strand
CAGGCGAACTCGTCCCATTCTGCTTTCGGCCATTCTCGCGACCGGCCATTTCGCTCGTGGCCATTTTCAAGTGAGGCACGCGCGTCGGTATGCTGAGACTGCAAACGCGGTCAGAGGTCAGAGGTCACGAGGGGGCGGCGCGCCAAAGGTCGCGGAGCCGTTGCGATCGTCCAGGGAGGGCAACGTGTCGCAACAGTCGGGTATCGCTCGTGGGCTCGGGGCGCTGTTCCCCGGTCCCTCGGGTGGACGCGCGACGAACTCCGCTCCGGTCGGCACGGACACACCCAGCGGGGTAAAACGGATGAACGCCCTCGGCGACGATTTCGCCTCAGCGGTTGCCACCAGCGAATCGGGCATCGCGCTCATCTACAAGGCGCTCGACGCGCTCGTCGAGCAGTTCGAGCTCGACGACGCCGCGGTCGTGATCGAGGAGCCGAGTCTCGGCTCGCAGGTGTTTCGCGCCGGCCGTCGCCCGCTCGGCGCCGATGACGAAGAGCTCCTGGTCTCCGCGCCCGGCCTCTACACGCGCCCTGCGCTCGACGACTACAGCTTCGACCGCTCGCTCCTCCTGACGCTGTGCGTGCTCGCCCTCCGCCTGGACGCCTTGCGTTACGACGCGTGGCACGACCCGCTCACCGGGTTGTACGACCGGCGCAGCTTCGACCGCCTGCTCGACATGGCGGTCGCGCGCAGCACCCGCTACGGCTGGCCCTTCACGCTGGTACTGCTCGATCTCGATAACTTCAAGAGCATCAACGACGAGCAGGGCCACCAAGCGGGCGACGCAGTTCTGCGCGATCTCGGCGAGCGCTTCCGGAGCGCGTTGCGATTCGGCGACAACGCGGGCCGCCTCGGCGGCGACGAATTCGCGATGATCCTCCCCAATACCGAGGCCGACCTCGTTCCGACGCTGCTCGACCGAGTGCGCCGCGCCGAAGGCGTCGAGCGCGCGTGTCCGGCATTCTCGTTCGGAGTGGCGCAATGCCCCGAGGAGGCGACGGAGCTGGACCAGCTCGTACAACTGGCCGACACGCGGCTCTACGAGGCCAAGGAGGCAAAGCGATGAGCCCGATCCGCGGCGACGCCGTCTGGTCCATCGACGACCTCGAGCTCGAGCTGCGCAAGCTCCCCGGCGTGCGGGCCGCGGGCTTCGAGGACAACGACGACATGCTGCTCGTGCAGCTGCACGTCGAAGCCCGCCCCGAGAGCGACCGCTCTCGCCGCGCCGCCGACCAGCCGGTACCCGTCTCGGCGTCGCGCATCGCGGCACGGCACTCCGATCGCCCGGTCGCGGTGGAAGTCGTGCGCTGGCGCTCGGCGCCGGTCGTCGCACCGCAACCCCTTCTCCCCGCATCGCCGGCGCCGGTCGGAGTCGTTGGGGTCGAGGTCGTCGCGGCCGACGCCGAAGCGGCCGGCGAGCAAACCCGAGCCCGCCTGCTCGCAGTGCTCGCCTTTCCCGACACCGACGAGCTCGAAGTCCACCTCGTCCTCGACGGCAAGCGCACCATCGGCCGCGCGCCAGTCAGCAAAGGGATCGAGGGCGCGGTCCAGGCGACGATCGACGCGGTCCACGACCTCGGCACCGAGATCCACGCGCGCATCGGTTGGGCGCGCCCACTCGACGAGGCGGGCGACCAGGATCAGGTGGTCGTCGCGGTCGCGCTCGACGGCGTCGACTCCCGATCACCGTTGCGGTACGGGTTGGCGGCGGGTACGAGCCTCATCGACGCGGCGGCCCGCGCCACGCTCGACGCACTGAACCGCCACCTGAGCCGCTCGCCCTGATCCGGTAGCGCTGATCCGGTAGCGCTCGCCCGCCGGCTCACCGTCCGGACATGGCTCACGGCCGCGGATCGCGCTCGATGGGCCAGAGCAACGGGTTGACGGGACTCGCGGCAACGTCGCCCGAGCGCAGGCCCGGCAGCCAGACCGCGAGATCGAACTCTTGGTAGATCGAATCCGGCTCGGAGACTCGCGTGTCGTCGGCGAAGTAGATGACGGTCATCGCGGGCCGCATCTGCGTGGTCGGATTCGGGCCGGCGCGGTGCAACGTCCATCCGGCGTGGAATGTCGCGTCTCCGGCGCAGATGGCGCCGTAGGTGTGCTCGGGCATCGCCTCGGCGCGAACGATCGCGTCGAAGGCGACTTCACTCTCGTCGGAGATTGCGTGGCCGCGCAGGCTGCCGGCGAGGTGGCTTCCGGTCGCGAAGGTCATCGATCCGACTCTCGGATCGAGATCCGTGAGCGGCATCCACATCGTGATGGTCTTCTCGGTCGCCAGCGGCCAGTAGAACTGGTCCTGGTGCCAGGGCGTGTGGCCTCCGCCGGGCTCCTTGAAGAGGGCCTGATCGTGGTAGAGCCGCACACCGTCGACGCCGAGGAGGTCGGCGGCAGTCTTGGCGAATCGCGGTGCGAACACGAATCGGCGGACGACGTCGTCGGTACGCCAGAGGTTGCACGTTTGGAGGAACGCCGCCGCGTAGGTGTCGCGTTCCGCGATCGGTCGGCGTTCGCGATTCGCGCGCGCGGCCGCAGCCTCGAGGTGGGGTCGATACGCGCCGACCTCCCCCGCGCTCGCGAGGCCTCGCACCATCGCGTGGCCGTTCCTCGAGAAGTTCGCGACGTCGTCGGGTCCGATCTCGTACGCCGACTGCAGCTCCGGCGGTGGCTTGTGAGCGGCGGTTTCCACGTTCTCCAGGTTCCCACGTGGTCGTGCGACCGGCGAACCCCGATTGGCGTACCCGCCAGGTTCTCATGCGGAACGCGCGCCGAGTTTCCTGCCAGGTAATCTCCAACCCCCGCCCTCGTCGGGCATGGAGAAAACGCTCCGGGGCTGGATCGTGGGGTCCGCTGGGAACGGATTTCTCGATTTTCGGAACGTCGCAAAGGCAAAAGCCTTGGACTCCCGCCGCGCAACATGGACACGCATCGTGGCCGAATGCGGTTAGGAAACGCAGTAACCGCAGCCAAAACGGTGCTTCCGTACCTACGCATTATCCGCGAATAGAACATTTGCCCGCCACTCTTCGCGAGTGCGGTGATGCACGCTTGCGATTCGCGACGGAGGTCATTGCGTCGTATGCGGGCCTGAAGTTTCCGCAGCGCCAGCCGATGAAGCTGGCGCGCGACCGCGGGCGACGTGCGTCCCACGCTGCCATAAGCAGGTCGCCCGAGTCATTCCGAGCTCTCCGGTTGGTTGAGCGGTAGTCGGCCTTGTTCGCAGACGTGGAGGCAGGCGTCGACGACTTCGGTGTCGTAGCGGGTGCCGCGGCCATCTCGGATTTCGGCCACCGCGGGACCGAGTCCTCGCGCTGACCGGTATGGACGGTCTGCGGCCATGGCTTCGACGGTGTCGGCGACGGCGATGATTCGGGCGCCGAGGAGAATCTCATCGCCGTGTAAGCCGTTCGGGTATCCGCTGCCGTCGAGGCGTTCGTGGTGTTGGAGCACCATTTGGGCGATGGGCCAGGGGAAGTCGATCCCGGCGAGGATGTCGTTGCCGGTGCGGGGGTGGGTCTTGAGGAGTTCCCATTCGGCGGGCCGGAGTTTGCTCGGGCGGGTCAGGATCTCGGCGGGAACGCCGATCTTGCCGATGTCGTGGATCGTCGCGGCGAGGCGGATGCCCTCGATTTCGTTGTCGTCGAGACCGAGCTCGGTTGCGATCGCGGCGGCGATATCGCCGACGCGCCGTTGGTGTCCGGCGGTGTAGGGATCGCGTGCATCGATCGTCGCCGCGATCGCACCGACGGCAGCGTGCATAAGTTCGTTGCGTGCCGCTTCGGCTTCGTAGTGCTCGGTGATGTCGACCACCACGATACCGACGCCGATGATCTCGTCGTCGAGTCGGACCGGGTAGTAATTGCCCAGCACGTGGTGTACGCGTCCTGGATCCGCGGCAACGTTGGCGCTCACGTGGACGTTGCGGACGAACTCACCCGTGTCCAGCGCATTCCGAAACGCCGGCTCGATCTGCGGCCAGATCTCCGGCACGACGTCGGCGATCTTCCGCCCGAGCTGTTCGTCCACGGAACTTCCACTGAACTGGGCGAGCATCTCGTTCAACCGCACGAGCCGACACTCGCGATCCACGAAGCCGATTCCGACGGGCGCGCTGGAGAGCAGGGTTTCGAGGAGAGTGAGTGTCTCGGCGGCGGCACGTTCCGATCGCCAGAGTTGGTCCTCGAAGAGTTTGCGGTCATCGATGTCGGTGGCGGTGCCGATCCATCGCACCACAGTCCCGTCGGCACCCCGTCTCGGCATGCTTCTCAACGTGTGCCAGCGGTACACGCCGTCATGACGGCGGAGCCGGCAATCGACCTCGTACGACGTCTCCGTTGCGACTGCACGAGCCCACTCGCGCTGCGCGCGCTGGGCGTCGTCGGGATGGATCACATCGAGCCAGCTCCAGCCGTGATGCGCGTCAACCGACCGACCCGTATATTCGGACGCCCGTCGATTCAGGTACTCCGTCGAACCGTCAGGCCCCGATGTCCACACGATGTGTGGAATCGACTCCGTGATGTCCCAAAGATCGATCTTGTTCACCAATGCGGGACTCGTTCGCGAGCCAACGCCCACCGCGACTCCCTTGCTTCAGGCTTTCGGACGCAGATGAATGCTGGCGGGAAGTCCCCGAATACGCAGCCATGATTATCGTCCAACTTCCTTTCGACACATGACGCACGTCACGAGAGAAGCAATTTCGGAGCGCACTTCCCGAACGGGTGGCACGTACTTTCCCGCATGGCGCCCGGAGAGGACGAGCACCTCGCCCGAGCGTCAGGCAATGTACCTAAAGCCGCTGACTAGATCGGCAGACATGGCGCGCGCCGACGTACCTGGCCTGCGTCGGTTGTTGGCGCGCGCTGTTACGGGCGATCGGTCGGTCCCTCGAGTCGGAGCAGTCCGTGCTGGAGCGCGTAGTGCACGAGTTCCGCACGTGTGTGGCGGTCGAGCCTCCTGTGGATGTGGGCCCGGTGAGTCTCGATCGTGCGGAGACTGGTGTTCAGTAACTTGGCGATCTCGATGTTGGTGTGTCCGAGAGCAAGTAGGTGCAGGACCTCGGTCTGTTTTGGAGTCAGTCCACTGACGCCGGCGGTCCCAAGCTCATTGGGTGGTGCCGACGCGATCGCCACGCCGATCGACGGCTGTAGGTAGAAACCACCATGCGCGACCGCCCGTATCGCGGCGAAGAGATCGGTCGTCGATGCCGACTTCAACACGTATCCATTGGCGCCCGCGGCGAGCACCTGAGGCACGGTCACCAGATCGTCCAGGACGGTGAGGGCAACGATCGGAACACCGCAGAAGCGAAGACGGAGCCGCTCGATGACTTCGACTCGCGCCGCGTCAGGCAACAGGAGGCTGCTCACAACCACGTCGGGATCGATCTCCAATCCTTCCGCCGCGCGCACGGTCGCAACTTCGGCGACGACCTCGAGGTCTGCCTCTCGCTGCATGACCGCAACAAGTCCTTCGCGGACGATCAACTCATCATCGACCAGCACCAATCGAAGGACAGAACCCGGCTCGTGAGACACGTCGTGGCCTCCCCGCCACCACCGACGCTGACACGTCGCTGAGCAAGACGGTAGAGGCGTAGGTCCCTGACACCATCTGCGTCAGGTCCGCACCGCTTTCGAGAAGCACGTGTCGGAATGCGTCCTCGGCATGGCGCTCGATGACCTCCCGATTCGATAGCTCCAACCAACCGATGACGATCCGCATCGCGACCGGCGGGAGAATCGCCGTGGTCCAGAGGTTCTCGCCTGCGGCCTCGCGCTCGGCTAGCTGCTTCTGAGGCTTGCGCTGGAAGTGCAACACGTACCAAGCGTATGGGCGCTGTTGCGTTGAGCAGCACGGCGCCGCGCGTGACCGGGTGGCCGTCTCGTTTCGTATTCAGACGGTGCTCGCGAGCTCGGTGAACGCGGCCGCGACGCGACGAAGGGGACGAGCATCGACACCGAGTTCGTAGTGG
>DATCCI010000364.1:0-4652 GCA_036511415.1 Acidimicrobiia bacterium | reverse complement strand
TGGCGAACCCGTACTCCATCCGCTACGCGACCGAAGCGCGGATGTACTCGCTCGAGATCTTGCTCGTCGCGTCGGGCATCGTCGCATTCCAACGGGCGATGGACAAGCCGACCACAGGCCGGCTCGCGCTGGTCTCGCTCCTCGTCGCGCTCTTCGTGTACACGCAGTACTGGTCGTTCTACCTTCTCGTCGTCGTGGTCGGCATGCTCGTGTGGACGGCGTGGCGCGGTCGGCAGCGAGACGCCGCACGCCGAGTGCTCGCGGCAATGGCGGTCGGCGGCCTCACCTTCGTCCCGTGGTTGCCGACGTTCCTCTACCAGCGCGCGCACACCGGTACCCCGTGGGGGACGCCGGTGTTGCCCGGGATTCCGTTCGGGTACACCTTGCGCGACTTCGCGGGTGGCGCGAGCGGGACCGCGGCGGACCGCCAGGAAGGCTGGTTGCTGTTCTTCATCCTTCTCCCGATGCTGATCTTGGGGCTGTTCGCGCGCGCGATCGACGAGCGACGCATCGAGATCGATCTGCACATGCCTCGCGAGAGCCGCGTGATCGCGTTCGCCGGCGGCGTGGGCCTCGTCGTGGCGCTGTCGCTCAACTATCTCGCCGGTGGTGCGTTCCAATCGCGATACAGCGCACTGGTGTTCCCGTTCTTCATCTTGCTCGTCGCGCGCGGCTTCACGACGCTGCGAGATCCACGCATCCTCGCCGGGTTGCTCGCGTTGACTGTGGTGCTGGGCTTCGCCGGGGGAGTCCGCAACGTCGTCACCCAGCGCACACAGGCGGGCGCGGTGGCCGCGGTCCTTCGCCATGAGGCGAGGCCCGGCGACCTGGTGGTCTATTGTCCCGACCAGATCGGGCCCTCCGTGCACCGGCTCGTGCAGACCGGGCTCGACGAGGTCGTGTACCCGAGCTTCGCCGGACCCGAGCGCGTCGACTGGGTCGACTACAAGAAACGACTCGCCGCGGCCGACCCGGCCCGGTTTGCCCGATCGGCGCTCGCACGCGCCGGCGCGCACACGCTGTGGTTCGTCAGTGCCCCGGGCTACATCACCCACGTGGGCATCTGCGAGGGGATCTCGGACGACTTCGCGGCGGCGCGCTCGCGCGTACAGCGCACGCTCTCCGACGACAAGATCTTCGAGGAGCCCGCGCTGCAGATGTTCCCGGCGTCCGCCAAGAGCTGAATGCGCGCTCCTCCTCGTGTTGTCCGCTCGGTGCTCGTCCCGTACGTCATCTCGCGGATCGTCGTGGTCGGCGCGCTCGTCACGATCCGCCACATCGTCACGACTCGCCACTTCCCGGTTCCCGTAGAGACCCATACCGGGCTCCTCGCCTGGGACGCGTCGTGGTACCGCGACATCGCGCGATCGGGCTACGACCGCGTCGCGTCCGAAGGCCTGCGCTTCTTCCCGTTGTTCCCGCTCCTCGGGCGGGCGGTGTCGTGGCTCCCGGGCGTGTCCGCCGGGTTCGGAGTCGTCTTCGTCGCGAACGCCTCGGCGCTCGCCCTGGGCTTCGCGCTCTACCGGCTCGTGCTGCACGAACGGCACGACCCGGAGCTCGCGCGCCGGGCCGTGTGGCTCGTATACCTTGCGCCGCCTGCCTTCGTGCTCGTGATGGGCTACGCCGAGGCGACGTTCATGGCGTGCGCGGCGGTCGTGCTCCTCGGCCTGCGATCGCGGCGCTGGTGGCTCGCGGCGATCTTCGGGTTCTTGGCCGGCCTGACCCGCCCGGTCGGCGTGCTGCTCGCGGTCCCGGCTGTCGTCGAGGGATATCAGCAGCGCGACCTGAAGGCCGCGGCGCCCGCGGCCGCGCCGGTCGTAGGCATGTTCGCCTATCTCGCCTGGGCCGCGCATCGCACGCACGACTTCTGGTACCCGTTGCGCGCCCAGCAGGATCCCACGCGCCGCGGACATTGGGTCGACCCCGTGCGCGCGGTCGCGCACAATGTGCACGAGCTGTTCGTCGGCGACCATGTGAGTGCAGGAGTGCACTCGGTGAGCGCGATCGTGTTCGTCGCGCTGCTCATCGTGATCGCGCGGCGCTGGCCGCTCTCCTTCACGGTCTACGCGGGCGTGGCGCTCATCGTCGCGCTCAGCAGCCGCAACCTCGATTCCCTCGAGCGCTACGGGCTCGCGACGCTGCCGTTCGTGCTCGCCGGCGCCGACGTCATCGCGGAGCCAGGACGCGAACGCGTCGTCTTGTGTCTCGCGGGAGCGGGTCTGGTCGCGGCCTCGGTGCTCGCGTTCACCGGCGTGCTCGTGCCCTGAACCCGGGTGCGGCCGGTCCGCGGAAGCAGAGCCGACGATGGCGTGAGGCGGTTACTACACTCCGCTCGTCATGTCGACCGCCGAGACACCGCCGCCCGACCTGTCGGTCGTGGTCATCGGCGCCGGACCCGCCGGCCTCACCGCGGCGTACCAACTGATGAAGGCCGGTCACGCACACCGGGTCACGATCCTCGAGTCCGACACCGTCGTCGGCGGTATCAGCCGTACCGTCCAACGCGACGGCTGGCGGTTCGACATCGGTGGTCACCGCTTCTTCACGAAGGTGCGAGCGGTCGACGACCTGTGGTTCGAGATCCTCGGCGAGGAGAATTTCCTCAGCCGGCCGCGGCAGAGCCGCATCTTCTACCAGGGCAAGCTGTACGACTACCCGCTCGTGCCGATGAAGGCGCTGCGCAATCTGGGCCTGGTGGAGGCGACGCGCTGTGTCGCGTCCTATCTGTGGGTGCGCGTGCACCCGCCGAAGAATCGCGACACCCTCGAAGGCTTCATCGCCTCTCGCTTCGGTTGGCGGTTGTACCGGCACCTCTTCAAGACCTACAACGAGAAGGTCTGGGGCGTGCCGGCGTCCGAGCTCTCGGCCGACTGGGGTGCACAACGCATCAAGGATCTCTCACTCTTCCGCGCGGTATGGGAGTC
The DNA here is from genome assembly GCA_036511415.1 of Acidimicrobiia bacterium. Lineage (GTDB taxonomy): Bacteria > Actinomycetota > Acidimicrobiia > IMCC26256 > PALSA-610 > PALSA-610. Next base: position 1,728 of record DATCCI010000364.1, on the reverse strand, counting down.
GCTCAAGCCGAAGAGTTCCGCGTCCAAGCGCGACAAATCGAAGATGATCACCAGCCTCATCGACGAGTTCAACTACCCGAAGTACGGACCGGGGATGATGTGGGAGGTCGCGACCGAGAAGGTCACGGCCGCCGGTGCCACGCTCGAGTTCGACCGCCGGGTAACGGCGATCCGCCACACCGACGGTCTGGCAACCATGGTCGTCGCCGTCGACGACGAGGGACGCGAACACGTCTATCCGTGCACGCACGTGATCTCGTCGATGCCGATGGGTGCCCTTTGCAACGCGATGCGACCTGAGGTCGACGGTCCGACGCACGCTGCCGCCGACGATCTCCGCTACCGCGACCACCTGACCGTCGCGCTCGTCGTGCCACAGGAGTATTCCTTCACCGACAACTGGATCTACATCCACGACCCCGGTGTCGAGGTCGGCCGCGTTCAGAACTACGGCTCGTGGTCGCCCTACATGGTGAAGGACGGCCGTACCTGTCTGGGGCTCGAGTACTTCGTGAACGAGGGCGACGCGATGTGGACGAAGTCCGACGCTGATCTGATCGATCAGGCGAAGAAAGAGATGCATCGGCTGGGGCTCGTCGCCGATCCGAGCCGCGTCGAGGCCGGCTATGTGGTGCGCATGCCGAAGGCCTATCCGATCTACGACGAGATGTACCAGGGGAATGTCGAGACGATGCGCAAGTGGCTGGCTGCCAACGCGCCCAACGTCTTCCCGTGCGGTCGCAACGGCATGCACAAGTACAACAACCAGGACCACTCGATGATGACCGCGATGCTCTCGGTCGAGAACATCCTGGGTGCCGACCACGACGTCTGGTCGGTGAACGTCGAGTCGGAGTACCACGAGGAGCACGCCGACGGCGACAAGGACGGCCGGACGGGTCGCGACGCTCCCTTCCTGCCGCGTAAGCCCGAGTAGTCAGCTCGATCGGCGGCTGCTCCGGACTCGACGCAGCACGCGGTCGCGCATGCCCCACCAGGTGACGAGCAGCATCGCCTCGGCGACGATGCGCCACGACATCTTGGAGTTGCCGCGCACCCGGTCGGTGAACGCGATCGGGATCTCCTCGATTCGCCCCCCTACGCGCAGGACGCGGTACGTCATCTCGATCTGGAACCCGTATCCGGTCGAATGCGTGCTGTCGAAGTCGATCGCGCGCAGCGTCGACGCGCGGTACGCGCGGTATCCGGCCGTCGTGTCGCGCACGCCGATGCCGAGACAGAACGCCGCGTAGCGGTTGCCGGCGACCGAGAGTGCGAGCCGGTGTTGCGGCCAGTTCGGCACACTTCCGCCGGGTGCGTAGCGCGACCCGATCGCGAGGTCGGCGCCCCGCCCGATCGCCGCTAGCAGGCGCGGGAGATCGGCCGGGTTGTGGGAGAGGTCGGCGTCGATCTGGACCAAGACGTCGAAGCCGCGCGCGATGCCGACCGCGTGGCCGGCTCGGTACGCGCTGCCCAGACCCATCTTCCTCGGTCGGCGCAACACCTCGACCGCACCGAGCTCCGCGCCGAGCGCCCCCGCCTTCTCGGCCGTCCCGTCGAGGCTGTTGTCGTCGACGACCAGGATGTGGGCATCGGGCACGGCTTCGCGGACGCGGCGAACCAGCAGCTCGATGTTCTCGGCTTCTTCGTAGGTCGGGATGGTGATCCACACGCCCGAGTCGTTCCTACGCATCCCGGCCGGCCTTCACGCGCGGACGGCGGGCGATC
>DATCCI010000363.1:0-2536 GCA_036511415.1 Acidimicrobiia bacterium | reverse complement strand
CGGGGCCTGTGGTGGCCCCTATGAGTCAAGACTGATCGCGAGATGCCGATGAAGTCCCGTGGAATTGTCACAGTGTCCGTACGACCACACGCGGATCGAAGCCGAGGCCTGTTCCGGCGGATCGGTCGTGTTGACCTGCCCGGAGTGCGAAGCGGCGTGGGAATGGCACGGGGCATGGATGCGTCGGCTACGGGAACCGGATCGCGAGAAGATGCGGGCGGCCCGGGCGCGTACGAAGTCGAGCGAGACCGCGACCTGACCCGCGGCGAACCCCACATCGGCTCGCTTCCTCGCTACTGCCTACTCGCCCGTGAAGCGGGGCTCGCGCTTGTCGACGAACGCGAGCAATGCCTCCGCGGTGTCGCGCGACGAGAACATCAAGGCCTGCGCGAGGTCTTCGGACTCGATGGCTTCCGCCATCGTGTGACTCAGACCGTCGTTCAGCTGACGCTTGATGACCGCGAGCTGGACCGGCGGCATCGCCGCGAGGCGCGTCGCGAGTGCGGCGACCTCGACCGCGAACCGGTCGTGCGGGACGACTTTGTTAACGAGACCGATGCGCTCGGCTTCCGTCGCGTCGATGATCTCGGCCAGGAACGCCAGTTCCTTGGCCCGGTGCAGTCCGACGAGCCTCGGCAGCAACCACGAGCCCCCGAAGTCGAGCGCGAGGCCGCGCTTGGCGAAGATCTCGGTGAACCGCGCCCGATCGGACGCCACGATGAGATCGCACCCGAGTGCGAGGTTGCATCCGGCGCCGGCCGCGACACCGTTCACGGCCGCGACCGTGGGCAGTGGGAGCTCGTGGAGTCGCAGCGCGGCGCGCCCGACCATCCGCATCGACGCGACCGCCGCTCCGGTCCCCCTCGGCGCGTCGCCGTCCGCGGCCGCGCTGAGGTCGGCGCCCGAGCAGAACGCGTCACCCGCACCGGTGATCACGAGGACGCGATCGTCGCGACGCGTCGCCAGATCGTCGAAGATCTCGACCAGCCCGCGCCACATGTCGCCGGTGATCGCGTTCTTGCGTCCCGGTCGGTCGATGGTGAGGGTCACCACGCCGTTCGCCCGTTCGACGAGCAAGCCGTCCAAGTCGTCCTCACCTCGCTCTCGTCCGGTGCTCCGGCTCCGTCGGCCGCGGCGATACCGTAACCGTCGTATGAGCACGCACGGCTGGACGGAACCCGACGACGGTGTCGACGTCCGTCACGTCCAGCCCTACGAAGCCGACAAGACCTATCGGTGTCCCGGATGCGACCACGAGATCCGCCCGGGCGTCGGCCACGAGGTCGTCGTTCCCCGCGAGCTGCCCGAGGAGCGCCGCCACTGGCACAGCGGTTGCTGGCACCGCGCGTCGCGCCCGCGCAAACGCTGAACCGTCAGAACGCCGCCTCGAGCACGTCGACGATCCACGCGCCCCGCCCGTCCGGCTTCACCGATGCGACGTCGAAGCGCAGCAGGTCGGCGTGCGCGGCGTTGTCGCCCAGCCAGCGGACGGCCAACGTTCGCAGTCGAGCCTGTTTGCGGCGCGTCACCGCCTCCGCGGGCGTCCCGAAAGCGTCGCCCCGTCTCGTCTTCACTTCGCAGAACACGATCGTGGCGTCGCGCCGAGCGACGAGATCGATCTCTCCTTCTCGGACCCGCCAGTTGCGGGCGAGCACCAGGTATCCCGACGCCGCGTACCACTGCGCGACCGCGTCCTCTCCCGCCGCGCCGACCGCGCGCCGCGCCTCGGTCACCGGGGCACGCACATGGTCGGCTTACAGATCCTTGCCGGGAAGCTCCTCGATGTTCACGTCGCGGAACGTGACGACGTGCACGTCGGCGACGAAGCGGGTCGGTCGGTACATGTCCCACACCCAGGCATCCCGCAGCTGCAACTCGAAGTAGGTGCGCCCGTTCTCCTGCTTGGCGTCGAGCTTGACGTCGTTCGCGAGATAGAAGCGGCGCTCGGTCTCGACGACGTACTGGAACATCGGGAGCACATCGCGGTACTCCCGGTAGAGCTGCAGCTCGATTTCCGTCTCGTAGCGTTCGAGGTCTTCGGCGCTCATCGGGGCCAGTGTACGACCGGACCGTGCCACCTTCGGCGTCTTGGCCGCCCCCAAAAGCCCTGGTCAGATCGGGTCAGAACCGCTTTTCCTTGACCTTTGCGGCCTTTCCGATCCGATCGCGCAGGTAGTAGAGCTTGGCCCGGCGAACATCGCCTCGGGTGAGCACCTCGATGCGGGCGATCACCGGCGAATGCACCGGAAAGGTCCGCTCGACGCCGACCCCGAAGCTGATCTTGCGGACCGAGAACGTCTCGCGCGCCCCGCCGCCCTGACGGCGGATCACCACGCCCTGGAAGACCTGGACCCGCTCGCGGTTGCCCTCCACGACTCGGACGTGGACTTTCAGGGTGTCGCCGGGTCCGAAATCGGGGACGTCGTCGCGCAGGCCGGCGCGGTCGACAAGATCGGTGCGGTGCATGAGGGGGCTCCCGGTGGACGCGCGCCCGGGCGAGCGCGACCTGAGATGCTAGCGGGGCCGCGGCTCGTCC
>DATCCI010000362.1:0-5073 GCA_036511415.1 Acidimicrobiia bacterium | reverse complement strand
CCCGCCGCCCGAGCGTCCGGGCGATTTCGCATTCGCGGCGGCCGACGCCGCGTACTCGATGGCGCCGTACCTGCTCGGTCCCGACGAGGCCCTCGTCGTCACCGGGCGCTGGCCGAAGTGTCGATTCGCGAACGTCTCGCTGTGGAGCAGGTACCTGCAGACCTACGACTACGCGCACCGCACCGCGAGTCTCAACCGCGCGAGCACCACGCTCGAGGCCGACGGTACCTACAAGATCGTGATCGCGCACGCCGACCCGGGCGTGGCGAACTGGATCGACACCGAGGGCCGAGGGTTCGGCATGGTGTTCTGGCGTTTCTTCCTTCCCGAAGGTGACGTCGAGACTCCGGTCGCACAGGTCGTGAAGCAGGCGGACGTACGGTGACCGCGGTCGATCTCGACGCCGAGCGCGCGGTGGAGCAGGCGACCGCACAGACCGGGCTCAGCGATCTCGGCGACGACTCGTGGAAGGACGGTCTCGGTCGGCTCGTCGACGCGTTGTGCAACGAAGCGGCGTTGAACGAGTTGGGTACGGCGCTCGTCGGCGGCGAGCTCGCCGGCTACCTCGGTGACCGGATGCGTCTCGTCGCCCACCGGAAGGCGCATCCGGAGATCGCCGGGGTCGACGTCGTGCCTCCGATCGTGATCGTCGGCCAGGGTCGCACCGGCACCACGATCCTGCACGAGCTCCTGGCCCAGGATCCGGCGACGCGCGTGCCGATGACGTGGGAGGTCGACCGTCCATTCCCGCCGCCGGAGACCGCGACCTACGACACCGATCCGCGCATCGCGGAAGTCGACGAGACCCTCGCAGGAGTTGACCTCGTGCTGCCGGGCTTCAAGGCTATGCACCCGATGGCCGCGCAGCTGCCGCAGGAATGCGTGCGGATCACCGCGTCCGATTTCCGCAGCATGATCTTTCCCACGCAGTACCGGGTGCCGTCGTACGCGCGCTGGTTGCTGCACGACGCCGACATGCGGCCGGCCTACCGGTGGCACCGCATGTTCTTGGAACACCTGCAGTCGCGCTGCCCGGCGCCGCGGTGGGTGCTCAAGTCGCCCGGGCATCTCTGGGCCCTAGACGCACTGCTCGGCGAGTACCCGAATGCCCTGTTGGTGCAGACGCATCGTGATCCGCTGCGGATCCTCGCGTCACTCTCGTCGTTGGTCGCGCGTTTGCGGTCGCTGGCGAGCGACGACTCGTCGATCCCCGACGCGGCATCCGACTTCGCGGACAACGTCCTCGAGGGCCTCGACCGTTCGGTGACCGCGCGCGAGAACGGCACCGTGCCGGCAGGCAGCGTCGTCGACGTGCAGTTCCGTGCGTTCATGTCGGATCCGTTCGCGACGATCCGAACGATCTACGAGCATCTCGGGCTCGAGCTCGAACCCGACGCCGAACAGCGGATGCGTGCGTTCCTCGCCGCCAACCCGCAGGACAAGCACGGCAAGCACACGTACTCGTTCCGCGAGACCGGCCTCGACGAGGGTGCGCGGCGCGAGCAGGCGCGCCGCTACCAGGAGTACTTCGACGTGCCCAGCGAACAACTCGGTTGACGACCGAGCCCGTCCCGTAGCCTGGGCGCCGCGGGCCGCTGGCGCAACTGGCAGCGCGACGGACTTTTAATCCGCAGGTTCCGGGTTCGAGTCCCGGGCGGCCCACTCGTTGTCCTGGTACTTCACGTGCGAGGCGTACGATGCTGACTGCTCTTCCGGAGGTTCGGACGGAACTCGTGAAGGGAGCGGTCATGCGCTTCGGCATCGTTCTGCGCGCGGGTGTTGTCGCAGTCGTGATCGTGTGCGGTGCGGTTCTCGGAGGAGCGAGCGTCTCGGCGGCTCCTTCTGACGGGTTGACGGCGCATGCAATCGTGACCGGGCTTCCGACGGTTTCGGGGTCGGTCTTCGCGGGCGTGGGACCGTTCGGCCTGGCGTTCGACAAGAAACATCGCCTGTTGGTCTCGGACGCGGCGAATCTTGGCTTCTATGCGTTTCCCCGCAGCGGTTCCAGCGCGCCGACGCCACTCACGACCGGAAACGTTCAGACGGGTTTGACATGGGGGAAGCATGGCCGGCTCTTCGCCGCTCGGTTCCAGGCGGGCGACATCGTCGAGATCGATCCGGCTTCGGGCACCCTGCTGCGCGAGCTGAACCCGCCGGGAACGACCTATCCGTGCGTGACGGGTCTGGCGACCGATCCCGTCAGTGGCGACTTGTTCTTTGGTCAGCCGAACAGCGGCGGGGCCTGTCCCGGCGCTCCTGCCATCACGCGCGTCGAGAATCCGGCGTCTGCACATCCCAAATTCGTCACGTACAGTTCGGTCCCGGGCACCTATACCATCGGGCTTGCATTTGCGCCCGACGGGACGCTTTATGCCGTCGAACAGGGTCCGTCGATCGCGTGCGCGGCTCGCATTACGGGCACCCGATCTCCGGCGCCGCCGACCATCACGACGCTCGCGTGCTTTCCGAACTTCGGGATCTTCGCCGGTATCGACTCAATCGCGATATCAGCGAAGCCGCGCCACGCGCCGACGCTGTTCGTTGCCGGGCCCGACGGCACCATCAACGAGATCGACCAAACAACGACTCCGCCGACCGTCACCGCGATCATCACCGGAGGCACTCGTACCGACGGCATGATCGTGGGGCCCGACGGCTGCCTCTACGCGACGCAGAGCACGAGCATCGAGAAGCTCACGAACGCGGACGGTTCCTGCTCGTTCGTCCCGGTGCGCTTTCCGGGGCACGGCCGCGTCGGTTGACCGCAAGCGACACCGGACGAAGGCGTTGTCACTATGACCACGATCTATTACGAGAGCGACGCCGACCTCGGCGTGTTGGACGGGCAGCGGGTCGCGGTCGTCGGGTACGGCAACCAGGGCCGCTCGTGGGCGCTCAACTTGCGCGAGAGCGGGTGCGCCCCGATCGTGTGTGTGCGCCGCGACGACACGCGCGAGCAAGCGGTTGCCGATGGCTTCGAGGCCCACGACGTGGAGGCCGCGAACGACGCCGACGTCATCTGCATCCTCGTGCCCGACGACGTGATCGCGCTCTTGCCGCTTGCGCCGCGGCCCGACTCGTGCGTGATCGTCGCGAGCGGTTACACGCTCGGCTTCGGGCGTTTGGATCCACCCGGCGACAGCGGGATGGTCGCGCCTCGGATGCTCGGCCCGGAGGTTCGCCGCTGCTACGAGGAGGGCGTCGGGTTCATCACCGCGGTCGGCGTGCATCACGACGCCACCGGGACCGCGCTCGCCCGCGTGCTCGCGATTGCCAAAGCGATCGGTGGTCTGCGCCAGGGCGCGCTCGCGCTCACACCGATGCAGGAAGCGGTGCTCGATCTCGGCGTCGAGCAGGTGCTCTCTCCCGCGTTGACGGCGGTGAACAACGCGTTCGTGCAGACGATGATCGAGCACGGCATCCCGATCGAGGCGATCGTCGTCGAGCTCGTGCTCTCGGGTGAGGTCGAGCGCACGTACCGGTTGTTGCGCGAGGTGGGCTACGCCGTGCAGTCCGAGTTCCACTCGCCGACCAGCCAGTACGGCCAGCTCACTCGCCGGGGCCGTTTCGATCACCTCGATTTCGCGGCGACGATGCGCGCGCTGGCCGACGACATCGAGTCGGGCCGGTTCGCCGACGAGTGGGACGCCGAGCGAGACGCCGGATACCCGACGCTCGCGCGGCTGAAGGAACAGCATGCGGGTCCGGCCGTGCGCGAGTTCGAAGCGGAGCTGCGACGCCGCCTCGGTCCGGGCGTTGCCGCCCACTGAAGCGTACGAAGGCCTTGCGCTCACTTCCGGCTGAGGAGCGTTTCGATCTCGTCTGCCGCCCGGTGTGAGCCGTTCTCCGCTTCGACTTGCGATCTCGCGGTCAGGCGGCGGCGGCGATGCCGACGATCGGCGCAGTCGGCGGCGTGTCGGCGAGACTGCCGACGAACGCCTTGTTGGAGAAGTCGAAGACGCCACCGTCGGTGGCGACCATGAGGTAGCCGTTGCCGAAGGCGACGAGACCGGCCACGGGCTTGTTCAGGTGCGTGGCGCCCATGGACCCGCGGAACGGGGCGTGGAACGCGAACACGCCGCCGTCGGACGCGACGAGCCAGTACCCGCGGTTGTCCGGCGTCGGTGAGATCCCGACGATCGGCCGGTTGAGGTGCAGGTTCTCGGCGGAGCCGCGGAACTTGGCGTCGCCGAAACTGAACACGCCACCGTCGGAGCCGACCAGGTAGTAGCCATGACCGGTCGGCGTCGCGACCGACGCGACGACCGGACGGTTCAAAACGGTGCCGGACATGTCGCCGTAGAAATGCGCGTCCCCGTAGGGAAACGCTCGTCCGCGGCTCGTGAACAACCAATAGCCGTTGCCGGAGGGCGTCGCGGACATCGTGCTGACCGTCTCTCCGGCGTGCAGCCGCGGCCTCCCGCCGTGACCGGCCGCGGTACCGAAGTGCGATACGTCTCCGGCTGCGTCGACCGTCCAGTAGCCCCTTCCACCGGCGCGCGCTGCGATCGCGACCGCCGGCCCGGGCGCCGAGCCCGACTTCGTCGCGTCGCCGAACGCGTACACCTTGCCGTTCGCGCCCAACATCCAATAGCCACTCCCGGGCTCCCGGCTGGGCGGTGGTACGACGGGCACGACGGGTACGACCGGCACGACGGGTACGAGGGGTACCGTCGGCACGACTTTCGCCGCGTTCGATGCCGACGACCATGGGCCGGCGCCGACCGCGTTCGTGGCACGAACCTCGAAGGTGTAGGTACCGACGGACAGTCCCGTGATCGTCGCGCCGGTTCCCGACACGTTCGCGGTTTTGCCCCCTGGTGCGGCCGTGACCGTGTAACGAATGATGGGTGATCCGTTGTCGGGCGCCGGGCTCCACCGGATCGAGGCTTGCGTACCGGCCACGGTTGCGGTCACCGCGGTCGGTGCTCCGGGGAGCGCCGGCGGCAACGCACACAAGGCGACCGCATGGACGCCGTTGTCGGTGGCGACGACGGGCGGAGCTCCGCCTTGTCGGCCGGCGGTGCGGCAGTTGCCGTTCACCGTCCAATACGTCGTGCTCGGCTGCGCGAG
>DATCCI010000361.1:0-3814 GCA_036511415.1 Acidimicrobiia bacterium | reverse complement strand
CGGTGGCGGCTGTAGGGCTGACGGCCTGGGACGACACCTGGCAAGCAGACGTCTTCGCCGTGCCGTTGATCGTCAAGGAAGAAGACGTCTGGGCTGCGACGTTGGAAGCCACCGCCGGACATCGGGGCGAGGTGCTCGTCCGCGAAGACGACGCGCTGCTGGCGGACCTCGCCATCCAGAGTGGATTCACGATGACCGACGAGTTGTCGGGCACCGCATGGATGGACGCCGACCAGCGCCCGCCGGTTGCGCAGGTCGATGGGTTCGCGATCGTCGATCGCGTGACACGCGCGGATCGTCCGCACCCGATGATTGCTCGCAGCGGTGAACTGGTCGAGCCGCGGCTGCGACAGTGCTCGCTGTACGATCCGACGCTCGATCTGGCGGTCGAGGACGCGCATGGCAGGGTCGCCGGCTACGCGTTGTTCTGGTTCGACGACACGACGCGGGTCGGACTCCTCGAACCGATGCGCGTCGAGGACGAATACCAGCGACGCGGCCTCGCCCGCACGTTGCTGACGAACGGCCTCGATCGGCTGGCACGCAAAGGCGCACGCCGCCTGAAGGTCGGCTTCGAGACCGACGCCGCCCGCAACCTCTACCTCGGCGCCGGCTTCGTTCAGACGTCTATCGATCGGCTGCTCATTCGACCAGCACCGCACGAGTTGAAGTCTGTACACGGTGCCTGATCAGGACTTTCTCGGAGAGCGGGTGACCGGGATCGAACCGGCATGGCCAGCTTGGAAGGCTGGGGCTCTGCCATTGAGCTACACCCGCGCGCGGCGTTCGCCGCGTATCCAGCCTAGGTGGCTCGGCCTCGGAGCGCGGCCTCGACCACGATTGCTGCCGTGTTGCCGGCCGCCTCGAGTGCTTCCGTCGTACGCGACGCGCGGCAGAGGACGAACGCGCCTTCGAGCAGCGCGATGAGCGTGATCGAGAGCTCGCGTGCGGTCGGTTCGTCGATGTCCGCGGCCCGAAACCGTGCGAACGCCCCGTCGATCCAGCTCTCGAACACCTGCGCCGTCGCTTCGCGCAACGGTTCGTTGGTGCTGGCGACCTCGAGCGCGACCGTCTCGATCGGGCAGGCGTCGGCGTAGTCGGTTGCGCGCAGCACCTCGGCCGCACCGGCGAAGCAGTCGCGCACGCCGGAGAGGAGGTCGGGTGCGGCGTCGATGACCCCGCTCACCAGCTCGAGGTACATCGCGCCGGATCGGTGGATCACCTCGACGCCGAGCTCCTCCTTGCCTCCGGGAAAGTGGTGGTACAGCGAGCCGAAGGGCGCGTTGGCGTCGGCCACGATCTGCTTGAGGCCCGTGCCGGTGTAGCCGTAGCGCATGAAGAGCTCGGCGGTCGCGTCGAGGATCCGCGATTTCGTGTTGCCCGCTTTGGGGTTGGCCGCCATGGCCCGTTACTCTACCGCTAGAGCGATCTACCTAGTCGCCGAGCGGGCGAGGATCGGAGGCGTCATGGCTGATGAGCACCGGTGGCTGCGGTACTGCGCACTGTTCTACGCACTCGGGTTGGCGCTGCACACCGCCGACCACCTGCGGCGGGGACTCGACGTCCTGACCCCCCAGGTGCAATGGGCCGGCAACCTCTCGACCGCGGTCGGCCTCTCGGTGGCGGTAGTCGTCATCGTCGGGCACCGTTTCGGTCCGATGCTGGCGGCGCTGACCGGCATCCCGGTTGCGGTCGGTGTCGCGGCAGTGCACCTCGTGCCGAGGTGGAGCGCGTTCAGCGACGCCTTCCCCGGCGCGCACAACACCGGCGTCACCGCGCTGTCGTGGACGGTCGTCCTCGTCGAGATCGTCGGCGCGGTGGCCATGGGCGTCGCCGGCATCGCGATCGTGCGCGGTCAACGCGCTGCACAAGTGAGGTCGACGTAACGGGCATCGATAGCGTACGGACATGACGGGTGGGCGCGTCCCGTGTTGACGCTGTACGGCGTGGTCGTCATCACCTTCATGATGGTCATGTACGCGTTCGAGGCGCGCGGCGCGCGGTTCGTTCTCGCGTTCGCGGCCGGGTGCGCGCTTTCGAGCTCGTACGGGTTCCTGAGCGGCGCGTGGCCCTTCGGTGTGGTCGAGGCGATCTGGTCGGTGATCGCACTCCGCCGCTACGTGGGCGTTCGGCGATCACAACCGGCGTCCTGAGATAACCTGGGCGCCGGTGCGCCGGGAAGTCTGGTCGGCAGTCGATTCGACCTGTCCCGAGGTACGCAGTGACCGAGACCCACACAACTCGCCGCCACCGCGTGCGCGGCGTGTCCGATTGGCGCCGAGAGGCCTTCCGCACGAGCCTCTGGGTGATCCCGACGGCAGAGCTCCTCGGTGCGGCCGCGCTCTTCGTCGTCACCTACTCGCTCGACCGGGCGGCCTACCGAGGCAGCTTGAGCTTGCCGGGATGGGTCGACAACGGCTCGGCTGACGCGGCGCGCCAGATCCTGACGGCGCTCGCCGCGGCGATCATCACGGTTGTCGGCCTCGTGTTCTCGATCGTGATCGTCGCGCTCACGCTCGCGTCGACGCAGTTCGGTCCCCGGATGCTGCGCAACTTCATCCGCGATCGGGGAGTGCAGGTCACGCTGGGCACGTTCGTCGCGACGTTCCTCTTCGCAGTCCTCACCCTCGGTTCGGTGTCCCACAGCGCCCACGGCGACTTCGTTCCGCATCTTTCGATAACGGCTGCTCTCGCGCTGACGCTCGTCGATCTGGGCGTGCTCGTCTACTTCATCCACCACATCGCCACGTCGATCCAGCTGCCCGAGGTCATCGCGGGGATCGCGCGCGATCTGTCGAACGCCATCGCGGTGGAGTTCGCCGCCGACGACAGCGATCGACGGACGGCGCTCGCGTCCGCGGGCGAGGTCCCCCTGCACAGCGCAGTGGACGCCGCGCCGATCGCGGCGACGCGGAGCGGCTACCTGCAGTTCGTTCGCTATTCGACGCTCGTCGAGATCGCGTCCGAGGGCGACGCGGTCATCGAGCTGCTCTACCGACCGGGACACTTCGTGGTGGAAGGTCTTCCTCTGGCCCGGGTTTGGCCGGCCTCGGCGGCCGCCGAGATCGGACGCGGGCTCGACCGGACCCACGTGACCGGCGCGCACCGAACGCTCCGGCAGGATCTCGCGTTCGCCATCGACCAGCTCGTCGAGATCGCCATCCGGGCTCTCTCGCCGGCGGTGAACGACACGTTCACCGCGCTGACGTGTATCGACTGGCTCAGCGACGGAATCTGCAAGATCACTGTCGGTTGGCATTCTCGACGCGTTCACCTCGACGACGCGGGAGAGGTACGGCTCATCGTGGCCGAGCCCAGCTACGAGCGTTTCGTCGATCGCGCCTTCGACAAGATCCGTCAGGCCGGCCGCGGGATGCCCGCGGTGATGATCCGTCAGCTCGAGGCACTGCCGAAGATCATGGAGTACACGACGACGCCGGCACAGCGCGACGTGCTGCTCCAACAGGCGCAGATGATCCGGCGTTCGAGCGAGGAATCGGTTCCGGAGCCGCTCGACCGCGCCGACGTGGAGCGTCGCTACGACGCGCTCGTCGGTTTGGGAGATCGCATTCGGAGGGATCCGGCCGCGGCGACCTGAGAACGCCCACCTTCGCGGTGCGCGGTGACGCGCGAGAGAATCGCGGCGAGGCGCGCGTGGTCGCCGGCGCGGAGATGGCGGCCGAAGGAGGTGCGAAGCGCGGCGACGTATACGGCGTTGGCGTCGCGGAACTGTGTGCGTCCCGCGCGCGTCGTCACGACGATCGTCGCTCGCCGGTCGGCGGCATCGGGTCGGCGTTCGACGAGCCCGTCGGCT
>DATCCI010000360.1:0-3537 GCA_036511415.1 Acidimicrobiia bacterium | reverse complement strand
TCCGGCGCGCGTTCGCCACGCGAACGCGCGCCGAGTGGGTCGCGCAGCTCGGTCCGGCCGATACCTGTGTTTCGGAGGTCGCCTCGGTGCCGGAGCTCGTGCACGACGAGCACTTCCGGGCGCGCCGGGTATTCGTCGACGCGCGCGCGGCCGGGCAAGGGAGCTTCGAGCAGGTCGGTTGGGTGCTCGCAGGCATGGATCGCGAGCAGCCCGGTCCGGTCGTGCGGGAAGCGGCCGTCACCGACACCGACGCACTGTTGCAAGAGGCCGGCTATTCGGTCGCGGAGATCGCGGCGCTGCGCGCGGAAGGAGTCGCCGCGTGAGCGACCTGCCGCCCCGCGTCGAACAGCTGATCGACCAGGTGCAATACGAGGAAGCGGGCGAGTTCCCGGTCGAGCGCGGCTACGTCTACACGTCGTGCTCCTCGGTCGAGAACGGCAATCCGCTCTTCTGGGACGACGAGGTCGCGCAAGCGCTGACCGGCGGGCCGATCGCGCCGCCGACGATGATCTCGGTGTGGTTCCGTCCGCATCAGTGGTCGCCCGGGCGCACCGCGCCGGCGGTGCCGTTGCAATCGCATTTCGACCTGAAGGAGATCTTCGAGCTCCCCGAGGCGGTGATGACCGACAACACCATCGTGTTCCACGAGCCGGTCCGACCGGGCGACCGCCTGCGCACCCGTCAGATCCTGCGCTCGGTCAGCGAGCCCAAGACGACGAAGCTCGGTACCGGTCGCTTCTGGGTGATCGAGGTCGAGTATCTCAACCAGCGCGACCAGCTGGTCGGCGTCGAGTCGTATACCGGCTTCGGCTACCGCCGGGGCGACACATGACCGCGACATCGGCCCCCCGACTCACGCTCGCCGAAGTACACCCCGGCGACGTCCTCCCCGAGCTCGCGTACCCGGTCACCGCGACGACCATCGTCCTCGGCGCGCTCGCGGCGCGCGACTGGCGACCGATGCACCACGACCACGACTTCGCCGTCAATCGCAACGGTACGAAGGACATCTTCATGAACACGCCCAACCAGGCCGCCTGGTTCGAGCGCTTCCTCACCGACTGGTCGGGCCCGACGGGCCGGCTCGGGCGCATGAAGTTCCGGATGAAGGGCTCGGTGTTCCCGGCCGACACGATGGTGCTCGGCGGAACCGTGGAACAGGTCGAGACCGACGAGACGGGTTGCGGGTGGGCGACGGTGCTCGTCCGGCTCACCGTCGACGGCGACCTGAAGACCGACTGCACCGCGCGCATCGCGCTGCCTGTCACCGACGACGACAACCCCTGGACCCGCCGCGGCGACCAGTGGCGACCGTAGGAGTAGGAGTCAAAGGGATGGATCTCGACCTCAACGGGGAACAGGAGATGCTGCGCGAGATGGTGCGCGGCGTCTGCAGCTCGTACGCGAACCTCGAGACGGTGCGCGCACTCGAGGACGACCCCATCGGGTTTCCCGCCGAGCTGTGGAAGCAGATGGCCGCGCTCGACCTGATCGGACTCATGGTGCCCGCCGCCTACGGCGGTTCCGAGATGAGCGCGCTCGAGGGCGCGGTGGTGTACAGCGAGCTCGGCCGAGCGCTCGCCCCGTCGCCTCATTTCGTGAGCGCGGTGATGGGTGCCGGCGTGCTCCTACGCGCCGGCAGCGACGAGCAGAAGCAGTCGTGGATCGCGCGCATCGTGTCGGGTGACGCGATCGTCACCAGCGCCTGGCTGGAGCCGGGCAACGGCTTCGGGGCGCGCGGCGTGCAGACACGCGCCCGGACCGACGGCGACGATTACGTGCTCGACGGGACCAAGTGCCACGTGCCGTTCGCGGCGGCGGCAACCGCGATGATCGTGCTGGCCCGCACCGGCGAGGCCGACGGCGACGTCGACCTGTTCCTCGTCGACCCGAGCGCCGCCGGGGTGACGTTGCAGCAGCAACTCACCCTCGCGTCCGACAGTCAATACGAGGTGACGTTGTCGGGAGTGCGCGTGGCGGCTTCGGCGCGCATCGGCGGAGCGAGGTCGGGCTGGTCGACTTGGCACGACGCGA
Organism: Acidimicrobiia bacterium; assembly: GCA_036511415.1. Lineage (GTDB taxonomy): Bacteria > Actinomycetota > Acidimicrobiia > IMCC26256 > PALSA-610 > PALSA-610. The sequence goes on along the minus strand of DATCCI010000360.1, from coordinate 1,503 downwards.
TGCTCGACGGGATCATCATGCTCGCGGCGCAGGCGATCGGTGGCGCCCGCTACGCGCTCGAGATCACCGTGCAGTACGCGAAGGATCGTGAGCAGTTCGACAAGCCGCTCGGTGCGTTCCAGGCCATCTCGCACTACCTGGCGGACGCCGCGACCGCGGTCGACGGAGCCGAGATGCTCGTGTACGAGGCCGCGTGGGCGCAGGCCAACGGCCGGCCGATCGACCGGCTCGCGCCGATGGCGAAGTTGTTCGCGTGCAAGACGTTCCGCGACGTCACGGCTATGGCGCAGCAGGTGTTCGGCGGCGTCGGATTCACCGTGGAGTACGACGTGCAGCTCTACTTCCGCCGCGCCAAGGTGCAGCAGATCTCCTGGTGGGACGATCGCGTCCTCGAGGAAATGGTCGCGGCCCGCGTGCTCGACGCGTGAGGACGGGGGAGACGTGCCGGCCCGCATCGCCGAGATAGCAGACGCGGATTCGATCACCGAGACGATCGCGACCGCGTTTCACGACGACCCCTTGTGGAGCTGGGCCTTCGCCGACGAGGCGCGCCGACCGACGCAGTTCCGCCTCTGGTGGCGCGTCTTCGTCGACGCTGCGTTCCGTAACCACAACTGGACGTGCCTTACCGACGCGTGTGAATCGGTCGCGCTGTGGACACCGCCCGGGGGAACCGAGTTGACCGCGGCCGACGAGGCGCAGCTCGTCCGGTTGGTCGGCGAGCTCATCGGTGGCGACCATGGCAACGAGGTGCTGCAGGTGCTGGCACGCTTCGATGCCGCCCATCCCCACGACGTCCCGCACTACTACTTGAGCATCGTCGCCACGCACGACGACCACCGCGGTCACGGCATCGGCGAGGCGCTCCTCGCCGAGAACCTGAAGCGGGTCGACGCCGAGCACATGCCCGCGTACCTCGAGTCGAGCAACCCTGCGAATCTGAAGCGCTACATGCGGCTCGGCTTCGAGCCGACCGGCGAGATCGAAGTTCCCGACGGTCGTCCGGCCGTGATCACGATGTGGCGCGCCGAGCGCTGACTCGCGACCTCAGCTCGGTTCACGGGACTGGACCCAGCGCGTGCCGTTCCACGTCGCGCGCCAGTCGGTGAACACGTCGCCGTTCCAGTAGCGCAGTGTCGTCGCGTCGCGGCGGAACCAACCGGGCGGGCTCTGCCCGGGTCGGGGGATCGTCATAGGCGCGCCGTCGGCGGACGCGTCCGCCGCCAGGGCGGTGGGCGTGTTCGCCGCCGATCCTCCGGTGAGGACCGGAGCCGCGCCGGTGCGGCGCTCCGCCGCGTGCGCGAGCGCGTCGAGATCGACGGGTACGCCGGTCGCGGTTGCGTCGACGGGGCCGCGCCCGTCGGGGTCGAGGCCCTCGAGCTTGCGCAGGATTGCGATGCGCTCCTCGAGCGGCGGGTGCGAGTCGAACATCTTGTTGAGCTTGGCGTGGCGATCGTCGCCCTGATTGCGAAGCGGTGTCACGAGCCAGAGGTGCGCAGTTGC
>DATCCI010000359.1:0-10372 GCA_036511415.1 Acidimicrobiia bacterium | reverse complement strand
GCGGATCGAGTCGCATTCCGGGGTCGCGTACTCGGGGTGGCTGCCGACGTCGAGGTAGAGACGGGCGCCGTTCTCGAGGAACACGTTGCTGGAGCGACCCCACGAGACGACCCGCCGGAACAGGTAGCGGGCGACCTCGTCGGGGCTGAGTCGGCGCTGACCGCGCAGGGTGCAGGTGACGCCGTATTCGTTCTCGAGGCCGAAGATGCGCCGATCCACCGGAGGTGAGTGTACGGGTCCCCGGTCGCGGCGATGTGCCGCCGCCGTACACTTGTGCCGTGCGGACGCAGCGGAGACGCGCCGGAGGGCGCGTCGCAGCGAGGGAGCCGTGGGCATCGGTGCGGACGCAGCGGAGATGCGCCGGAGGGTGCGTCGCAGCGAGGGAGCCGTGGTCAACGTGCCGATGACCCGACTGACGTCGGTGTACGGATCGTTTCGGGCCCGCGTGATGGCGGCCCGGCTCGAGTACGAGGGTTTCGACGTTCAGCTCCGGGGTGGGCTCGACAGTCCGTACGGGCTGACGGTAGGAGAGATGGCTCGCGTCGACGTGTACGTCCGCGACGATCAGTTCGACGAGGCCAGCCTGGTGCTGCTCGTCGCCGAGGTCGACGAGGCCGACGAGATCCTCGACGACGACCGACCTCCGGTACGGGCGCGACCGGTCCCCGTCATCTGGGTCGCGAGCTTGATCTTGTTCGTATTGATCGCCGGCCCCATCGCGTTGCTGTTGCGCTGGTACTAACCCAGTAGCGCGGTCAGCTCTTCGTTCTTGACGCGGCGGAACGCGCGGCGCGGGCGGGACCGGTCGAGCAGCGCGACCTCGAGCTGATCCGCGGTCAGCGACGTGCCGTCGGCGCCGAGCACCTTCGCGCCGAGGCGGAGCGCGTCACCGAGGCTCATGCCCTCTTGGAACTGTTCCTTCAGCGACTCGATGATCTGGTCGGCCTGCCCGCCGAGCACCGAGTAGTTCTGCTCGTCCATGACGACGCCGTCGTAGAGCACGTGGTACATCTCGGCGTGGTCGTCGTCGGGCGCGCCGACCTCGGCGACGAGCAGCTCCACCTCGTACGGCTTCATCTCGTGGGTGAACACCTGGCCGAGCGTCTGCGCGTACGCGTTGGCGAGCTCCTTCGCGCTGACGTCTTCGCGCGAATAGGAGAAGCCCTTCATGTCGGCGTGGCGCACGCCGGCGACGCGCAGCATCTGGAACTCGTTGTACTTGCCGACCGCCGCGAACGCGATGCGGTCGTAGATCTCGCTGATCTTCGAGAGCGTGCGCGACGGGTTGTCGGCGACGATGAGGACGCCCGCCGGGCACTCGAGTGCCACGAGGCTGCGCCCGCGAGCGATGCCTTTGCGCGCGTAGTCGGCGCGGTCCTTCATCACCTGTTCCGGCGAGACGTAGAACGGCATGCTCATGCGGCTACGACCTCCGGCCCTCGAGCACGGCGTTCTGTGGATACACCGACCGGGCCTCCGGATCTGCGCCTGGACCTCATGCGGCTACGACCTCCTCATGGGCGCTCACGACTCGTGGCCGCCGCGCTCGGCGCCCTGGAGGAGGGCCTGGCTGCGGGCTTCGACGTCGTCGTCGGTGAGGGAGCGGTATCCCTCGGCGTCGATCACCGCGACGGTCGGGAAGATCCGGCGCACGAGGTCGGGACCGCCGGTCGCGATGTCCTCGTCGGCGGCCGCGAACAGCGAGGCGATCGCGAGGCCGATCGTGTCGTCGGCCCCGAGTCCCTCGCTCCATCCGGCCTTGATCCAGTTGCGGGCGTGGATGCTGCCCAAACCCTGGGCCTGGAAGTCGAGCTCCTCGTAGCGGCCACCCGTCACGTCGTAGCTGAAGACCCGACCCCGCTCGCGCGCCGTGTCGTACCCGGCGAACAACGGCACGACCGCGAAGCCCTGCATTGCGGCCGGCAGGTTGGCGCGCACGAGCTGGCCGAGCTGGTTGGCCTTGCCGTCGAGGCTCAGCGTCTCGCCCTGCACCTTCTCGTAGTGCTCGAGCTGCACCTGGAACAGCTTGACCATCTCGATCGCGGGCCCGGCCGCACCCGCGATGGCGACCCCGGAGAGGTCGTCGGCCGCGAACACCTTCTCGATGCGCCGGCTGGCGATCATGTAGCCGGCCGTCGCGCGACGGTCGCCGGCCATGATGACGCCGGAGGCAAATCGGACCGCGACGACGGTGGTGCCGTGTGGGATGTCGAGCGTCGACGGTTTGTCGATGCCCGCACCGGGAAGCTGATGAGGTGCCAGCCTCCGGAGCACGTCGGCGAACGACGGCCCGGGATCGACGGACGAGGAGAACAACGGCAGCGGGCTCGATTCGGACATCGGCGCGGGAGCCTACCGCCGGGGCTCAGCCGGTCAGAGCACCGGCCCGCTCTCGCACGAGCCCCGCGAGCTCGTCGTCACGATCGAGATAGTCGGCCGCCCGCCGGAAGAGCTCGTGCTCCTCGCGAAAGTCGCCCAGCGCGTTGTTGCACCGGAAGCACAGCAGCCCGCGTATGGCACCCGTCGCATGGTCGTGGTCGACGTGAAGCGTCCGCTCCTCGGGCCGAGGCTCGCCGCAAATCGCGCAAACGCCCTGCTGTTCTCCGAACAAGCGCTCGTAGTCCGCGATCGTCATCCCGTACTTGCGTCCCAAATAGCCTGCGCGATCGGCCGCCTTGCGCTCGGGTCGATTTCGGTATTCGCGCCGATACGCGTTCAACCGCTCGGCGTTCTCTCGCTGCCACTTCTTCACCCGAGCGATATGCGGTTGCGGGTCGGCCGCATATTTTCGTGCGCGAGCCGCGAGGTTGCACGCCTTGCACTCGAGGCGTCGACCGTCCTTGCCCGTGGCGTTGGCATAGAACTCGTCGAGCGGCTTCGTCTCACCGCAATCTTTGCAACGCTTCACTTCTGCATCGTACGAGTCGGATGAGACATCGAGTCTGTACGAAACTTGGAAGCTACTGTCCGCCCTTTTGCACGTAGCTGCGCACAAATTCCTCAGCGTTGTCCTCGAGCACGGAGTCGATCTCGTCCAAGAGGTCGTCGATGTCTTCCTTCAGTTTCTCGCCGCGTTCGGACGACGCCGCGACCTCTTCGTCGACGACTTCCTCACGCTCTTTGGGAGCGGGTTTCTGTTTGCGTTCTCGCTCAGCCATGACGAACCTCCTGCGACACGTTCAGCTCGACGTCAGTCGCTCGACGAGCTGGCGGGGTGTCGATACCTGGTCGAAGAGCTCGGCGACGTGCACCTTGCTACCACGCGTGGGCTCCATCATCGGGATCCTCCGCAGCGGCTCGATCCCTACGTCGAGCACGAGGCTGTCCCAGTTCGCTGCGACCACCGAGTCTGCCCAGCGGGCGAGGCACGTGCCTCGGAAATACGCGCGGGTCGATTCCGGCGGATCGGCCATCGCCGCGATCACGTCGTCCTCGGCGAGCAGACGTTCGATCCTGCCTGCGCGCACGAGTTTCTCGTACAGCGAGCGCCCCGGCCGCACGTCGTGGTACTGGACGGAGAGCAGCTCGAGCTTGGGGTCGTTCCAGGCGAGCGTATCCCGGTCGGCGTACGCGCGCAGGAGCTCGAGCTTGGTGATCCAGTCGAGCTGGCCGTCGAGCGCCGACGGGTCGGACTCGAGCGTGCCCAGGACCGATTCCCAGCGGTCGAGGACGAGCGTGCCGACGGCCTCGGGCCCGCAGCATTCGAGGCCCGTCTCGTCGGCGTACTTGCGTGCGAGGCGCAGGAACTCCCACTGCAACTCGATCGCGGTGCAGCGACCGAGCGACGTGCAGTCGACGGTCGCCAGCATGGCGGGGTCGTGCGATACCGCGCGGATCGCGGCGACGGGTGACGCGATCGACAGGTCTTTGTCGATGAAGCCGTCCTCGATCATCGCGAGGACGATCGCCGTCGTGCCGACCTTCAGGAATGTCGCGACCTCACACAGGTTCGCGTCGCCGACGATCACGTGTAAGCGGCGGTACTTCTGCGGATCGGCGTGCGGCTCGTCGCGCGTGTTGACGATCGGGCGCTTCAACGTCGTCTCGAGGCCGACCTCCTCCTCGAAGAAGTCGGCGCGCTGGCTGATCTGGTATTCGCAGGCATCGGCGCCGTTCTCGGAGCCGATCTTGCCCGCTCCGGTGAACACCTGGCGGGTCACGAACCACGGGATGAGGTTGCGCACCAGCGCCGCGAACGGAACGTTGCGGTCGACGAGGTAGTTCTCGTGGCAGCCGTAGGAGTTGCCCTTGCCGTCGCTGTTGTTCTTGTAGACGACGATCTCCTGGCCCGCGGGCAGCAGGCGCCGCGCGGCGTCCATCGACCGGGCGAGGATCCGCTCCCCCGCCTTGTCGAACAACGTCGCCTCGAGCGCGTCGGCGCACTCGGGCGTGGAGTACTCCGGGTGCGCGTGGTCGACGTAGTAGCGCGCACCGTTGGTGAGCACCGCGTTCACGAGATGGGTCTCGATCTCGGGCGGCTGCGCGCCGTCGCGGGCGAAGCCTCGGGCGTCGCGGCCGGGCGACTCGTCCTCGAAGTCCCAGCCGATCCGGCGCTGCTCGACGTAGCCGTTGATCAGCAGGCTCGAGGCGACAACCGGATTCGGCTCGGGCGCGCCGCGCAGGGAGACCCCGTACTCGGTCTCGATACCGACGATCTTCGGCACGGCCACCGCCTCATTCTACCGACGCCGGGGGCCCGCCCCCCGCCGGTCAGAGGTACTGGCCCGTGGTGACGCGCTCGATCTGACGGCCGCCTTGGTCCTTGTCGCCCTCGTTGACGATCGTGCGGACGTAGACGATGCGCTCGCCCTTCTTGCCGGAGATCTTCGCCCAGTCGTCGGGGTTGGTGGTGTTGGGCAGGTCCTCGTGCTCGCGGAATTCCTGCTTGATCGAATCGAGCAGGTCGTCGGTGCAGATCCCGCGGTCTCCGCCGGCGATCGTTCGCTTGATCGACAGCTTCTTCGCGCGCCGCACGATGTTCTCGATCATCGCGCCCGAGGAGAAGTCCTTGAAGTACAGCGTCTCCTTGTCGCCGTTCTGGTACGTCACCTCGAGGAATTTGTTCTCGTCGCCCATCGAGTACATCGCGTCGACGCCGGCGTCGATCATGGTGCGCACCGCGCCTTCGGGGTCGATGCCGGCGTTCTTCAACTCGCGCTCGGCGATCGGAAGGCTCGTCGTGAGGTACTGCGTGAAGATCTGCTTCGCGCTGTCGATGTCGGGTCGTTCGATCTTGATCTTCACGTCGAGACGGCCGGGGCGCAGGATCGCGGGGTCGATCAGGTCCTCGCGGTTCGACGCTCCGATGACGATGACGTTCTTCAGCGCCTCGACTCCGTCGATCTCCGCGAGCAGCTGCGGAACGATCGTCGACTCGATATCGCTCGAGATGCCGGTGCCGCGCGTGCGGAACAGCGAGTCCATCTCGTCGAAGAACACGATGACGGGGTAGCCCTCTTCACTCTTCTCGCGCGCGCGCTGGAAGATGAGACGGATCTGGCGTTCGGTCTCGCCGACGTACTTGTTGAGGAGCTCGGGGCCCTTGATGTTCAAGAAGTACGAACGTGCGCTCGTGTTGCCCGTCTTCTCCGCGACCCGCTTCGCGAGCGAATTGGCGACGGCCTTCGCGATGAGGGTTTTGCCGCAGCCGGGCGGGCCGTACAGCAAGATTCCCTTCGGGGGCTGCAGATCGTGTTCCTTGAACAGATCGCCGTAGAGGTAAGGGAGCTCGACCGCGTCCTTGATCATCTCGATCTGCTCGTCGAGGCCGCCGACGTCGTCGTAGGAGACGTCGGGCACCTCCTCGAGCACGAGCTCTTCGACCTCCGGGCGCGGCAGCTTCTCGAGCAGCAGACCCGACCTGCCCTCCATCAAGAGGTGGTCGCCGGCGCGGAGCTTCTCGTGGAGCAGCTCGTCGGCGAGCTCGCAGACGCGCTCTTCGTCGGCGCGTCCGAGGACCATCGCGCGCGTGCGATCGGGCAGCAGCTCCTTGAAGGTCACGATCTCACCGGCGAGATCGGAGTTGCGCGCGAGGACGACGTTCAACGACTCGTTGAGCACGACTTCCTGACCGCGCCGCAGTTCCTTCGCCTCGAGCTCGGGATGCACCGCGACGCGCATCTTGCGGCCGGCGGTGAAGATGTCGACGGTGCCGTCGTCGTTCGTACCGAGGTAGGTGCCGTAGCCCGACGGCGGCATGGTGAGCTTCTCGACCTCTTCGCGCAGCGCGGAGATGTGCTCACGGGCCTCGCGCAACGTCGCGGACAGCTTCTCGTTCTGGGACACCGCTTGGGCGAGCTGACCCTTGGTCTCGAGCAGCCGCTCCTCGAGGGTCCGCACGCGCTTGGGCGCGTCCTGGAGACGCCGCCGCAGCACGACGACCTCCTCCTCGAGTCCCTTGATGCTCTCTTGGAGCTGATCGACCTGAGCTTCGTACTCGGTCAGCCGCCGCTCGTGCTCGGAAGCCATGTGAGCGACACCTCCTCGGTCGATGGCGACCCTAGTCCCCTGTTCCGGCCTGACTGCGCGCATCCGGTACGTTCCCCGAGGACTCCTCGGGAGGTGGATTTGTCACTCTCCGATGTGATAAATTGCGCGCAACCGTTTGACGTTCATTCGACTCGCCGAGCAAAAAAGTGAGGACCTCCGATGAAGGTCTGGATCGACCAGGATCTCTGCACCGGCGACGGGCTGTGCGAGGAGATCGCGCCCGCCGTGTTCACCCTGCTCGACGACGGTCTCGCCTACGTCAAAGAGGGCGACAAGGTCTTCTCCGACCCGGGCGGCGCCGAGGGCTTGGCCAACATCCCCGACGGCATGCTCGACGCCGTCGTCGAGTCGGCCGAGGAGTGCCCCGGCGAGTGCATCTTCATCGAGGCGGAGTAACCCCTCTCCACCTCGCATCGGTCACTCGACCAGGCATGATCCGGTATCGGCCAGCGCACGCGTCGCGGCCGCCGAGAGCGCGGGCCGCACTTCCTGGTCGGTGAGGGCGTAGCTCGTCCCCTTCCGGCCGGGGTCGATCGCGAACGCGACGCCGACGACCGCGCCGTCGCGGTTGACGAGCGCACCACCGGAGTCGCCGGGGGCGAGTGCGGCCGCGAGCACGAAGACGTGACGACGACTCGTCGACGTCCGGTAGATGTCGGTGCCGACCGCGACGATCTCCTCGCCGATGCGGGCGGGAGCCACCTGCAACGGCCCGCCGCCCGGATGTCCGTACACCGCGCCCTCTTCGCCGGCGCTACCGGTCGCGAGCGCGAGCGGCGGCTCCTGCAACCTGGGCACCGACAACACCGCGAGATCGCGTACCGGATCGAATTCGACGACGACCGCCCGCAGTCGCGAGCCGGTTGCGTCGATGACGGTCGTCGCCCGCTCCCCCGCGACGACGTGCGCGTTGGTGACGACGACTCCGGGCGACGCGACCCAGCCACTGCCGTCTTGGATCTGATGGCACGCGTTGCCGGTCACCTTCACGATCGAGCGGCGGACGAGCGCATCGACTTGGGGCGACAGCTTCGTCTTGGGCGCCGCCCCCGGATTGGGCGGGCTGTCGAGCGGCCCGAGCGCCGACGGGTAGGGCGCCTCGGAGATGGCGAGGCCCCAGGCCGCGAATTGGGCCGGCTGGCGGGGCGCGACGCGTTGGATGGCGGCCACCATCCACGAGCCGCGCGCCATGCGTGCGGGCCAGCCCTGCGCGGTCGCGAGCGACGGGATGACCAGCCAGGTCAGCACGAACAGACCGAGCACGCCTGCGGACGCACCGGCGATCCGGTCCCACAGCGGGAGCGGGTTCGGCATCGGGAACACGCGGTGTACGAGCAAACCGATCACGAGGCCGAACGCCTGCCCGATCGCGGCGACGAGGAAGAGGAACAAGAGCGCGACGCCGATACGACCGTCGGCAGTCGTTCCACCGAGCGCGGTGACCACCCTCGGAACGAAGTTGACACCGATCGCGAGGCCGGTGAACACACCGGCCCAGGCGAACACCCGAGCGACGAGCCCCAGTCGCCAGCCACCGAAGCCGGCGCCCAGCGCCGTCGCGATGATCGCGACGTCGAGTGCGTTCATTCGCCCCCGGCCGTCGATTGCGGCTCGTCGGCCAGGCGCCGGGCGACGGTGAGGAAGCCCGTGTGCGCGACCATGCGGTGGTCGGGACGGATCGACTGGCCTTCGACGTGCCAGGTCCGGTGCAGCACTTCGAGCGTCTCGATCATTGCGAACGGGGCCGACACCAGCTCCTCGCGGAGGCGGCCGACCTGGAGGATCGTCGGAAGGTACGCGAGGAGGATTCCCCCGGGCACGAGTGTGTCGGAGGCGTGCTTCACGACGCGCCACGGTTCGGGCAGGTCGACGATGATGCGGTCGAGGTCGTGCTCGTCGATCCCTTCGTACACGTCGCGTACCTGTACGTCGAGGGGGACGTCGGAGCCGAGGAATCCGTGCACGTTCTGCACGGCCCGCTGCGCGAAGTCGGCGCGGATCTCGTAGCCCGTGACCGACCCGGTCGGCCCGACCGCGCGCAGGAGCGCGTTCGTGAGCGCGCCGGAGCCGACGCCCGATTCGAGGATGCGCGCGCCCGGGAAGATGTCGGCGAGGATCAGGATCGGACCGATGTCCTTCGGGTAGATCACCTGCGCGCCCCGCGGCATCTCGAGCACGTACTCCGCGAGTGTCGGCCGCCAGGCGGTGAGGCGGGCACCCCGCGTCGTGCGCACGGTCACGCCGTCGGTGTGATCGATGACGTCGTCGTGCTCCACGATCCCGGCGTGGGTGTGGAACTGTCCGCCGGCGGCCAGCACGACGAGGTGGCGGCGCCGGCGATTGTCGACGAGCAGGACGTGCTCGCCGGCCGCGAACATGCGGGTCACGAGGTGCCACAGTATCGGCGCCCGGTCGGGCCGCAGCCGGCGGCGGCTACCGCTTCGGACGGGTGACGACCTCGAACACGTCTCCGGCCTTGATGGCAGTCCGGTACACGACGTCCTCTTCGTCGCGCGCGAGCCGCCGAAGCAGGCGGAGCCCGCCGGCCACCATCCCGACGATCAGCCAGGGGGTGGAGCCGGACATGCCCTCGCGCAAGCCCCGGCTCGTCAGCCGGCGGAGAAACGACGCGTACACGTCAGATCCGACGGATCTCGAGCACCATCTGGCGCTTCTTCCCCTTGCGCTTCCCGAACCAGTACGCGGTCACCACCGTCAGGACGACGACGCCGACGGCAACTGCGATCGCCGGTACCTTCGCCGCCTGCGTGCGGTCGTCGACCTCGCCCCGAAGCTCTCCGAGCTTGGCTTCGATGTCGGCGCGCGTGATCGGCGTCTTCGGCTTGTCGCGCGTCTTCGTTTTCGGGCTCATGACTTCTTCCTCTTCGTGCCCACGATCCACGTGAGCGCGGCGATCACGAGTGCGCCGACCACGACGATCCCGTAGGGCGCCCACGACCAGTTACCGGTGAAATGCGGTCCGCGATGGTCGCCCTGCAACGCGCGCAACGAACCGATCGCGACGAAGGTGACGCCGGTGCCGATGAGGATCGCGCCCGCGACGCCGAACGCCACGTAACGCACGAGACCCTTCAGCGGATCGACGGTTTCCTGTTTCGCGTAGGCGATGACGAGCTCTTTGAGCTCGCGGATCGTCTGTTGCGGATTGTCGGCCACGCGCAACCTTTCGAGGATCAGCGGAGGAGTCTCGCCGTGCGTCGGCCCGCGGTGCAAGGCGCGATCGCGGTTCGTCTCACGGTCACGGGCGCGGCACCAGATCGGGCGGAGCCCGCAGATCGGGCGTCGAGGCGACCGCCCGTGCCACCTCGGCTTGCAGCGCGGCGCCCGCGCCGGCCGAGAAGTTGCCGTTCGCGAGGAAGGCGAAGCGGAGGTCGTCGGGCCCGTCGACGAAGCCGACCAGCCCGACCACGCCGGCGATCGAGCCGGTCTTGGCGCGGAGCTTGCCGGCGAGGGGGTCGCCGACGAAGCGCTCGGCGAGGGTTCCGCTGCGCGCCGCGATCGCGAGGCCGCGATCGATCGCCGCGAATTTCGGCTGGGTCGCCAGCTCGATGAGCGCCAGCATCGTCGCGCAGGTGACCCGGTCGTCGGGCGCGAGTCCCGAACCGTCGTGCATGACCAGGCCGGTCCGTGGAACTCCCAGGACCTCCAGTTCGTGCGCGACGAGCTGCGTCCCCAGCTCGGTCGTCGCGGGCGCGCCGCCCGCGGCACCCACTGCGAGGTCGCGCAGCAGCTCCTCGGCGGTGTAGTTGTCGCTGCTCGTGAGCATCTCGCCGACGATGTCGGAGAGCGGTGGTGAGTCGACGTGCGCGATCTCGTGGATCGAGGTCGGTGCGACCCCGCGCCGAACGCCGCCGGCGATGCT
>DATCCI010000358.1:0-2774 GCA_036511415.1 Acidimicrobiia bacterium | reverse complement strand
GGCTGCGACGTAGAGCGCGACCTCGCGTCCGCTGCCCCAGCCCCAGTCGTTCCCGCGCAGGAGGGCCAGCACGAGCGCGAACAGACCGCTGGTGAGCGTCGCGAAGCCGGGCAAGTCGAATCTGCCCGCCTGCTCGTTCCGCGACTCGTGCAGCTCGCGGATCGCGCCGGCGATGCAGAGCACCCCGATTGGCAGGTTGACGTAGAAGATCGCGCGCCACCCGAGCCACGTCGTGAGGGCGCCCCCGACGAGCGGCCCGATCGCGACCGCGGCGCCGACCGTCGCGCCCCAGATGCCGAAGGCGGTCCCGCGCTCCCGGCCGTGGAACTCCTGCGAGAGGATCGCGAGCGAGACCGCGAACATGATCGCCCCGCCGACGCCCTGGACGCCGCGGGCGAGGTTGAGCACGAGCGGGGAGCCGGCCGCGCCACAGGCGGCCGAGGCGGCCGTGAAGAGCGCGACGCCGGCGATGAAGACCCGCTTCCGACCCAGCAGATCGCCGAGGCTTCCGGCGTTCAGCGTCGTCGTCGCGAGCGTGAGGGCGTACGCGTCGACGACCCACTGGAGGTCGGTGAAGGAGGAGTGGAGCTCCCGCTGGATGTCCGGCAGCGCGACATTCACGATCGTGATGTCGAGCAGGAGCATGAAGATCGCGACGCAGACGACGATCAGGGCGCGCCATTTCCGGTGCATTGCGGGAACCTACCCGGGCGGGGCTTCGCTGCGTCGCGACCCCCGCCGGCGACCGGCGTCAACTACCGTAGCCAGGAGGAATGCGACCTGCGGAGAAGGATTCGGTAATGCCGATTCGAATGGTGAGCGACTATGGCGCTAACGCGGCTACTCCCGCGCCCGCACACGCGGGCGAGGATGGATAAGGGTCCCACCGTGGGCAGAGTCATCGTGTTCGCGAACCAGAAGGGCGGCGTCGCCAAGACGACCACGACGCTGAACCTCGGCGTCGCGCTCGCCGAGAAGGGGCTGCGGGTGCTCGCGATCGACCTCGATCCTCAGGGCAACCTCACGATGTCCCAGGGCTGGAACCCCGACGAGATCGAGCGCTCGATGTTCGACGTGCTCGTCCACAAGCTTCCGATCTCGGAGATCATCCGCACCGGCGAGATCGACGTCGGCGTCGCCTCGATCGACCTGGCGGGCGCCGAGCTCGCCCTCTCGTCGATGATCGGCCGCGAGCGCGCCCTCGAGAAGTCGCTCGTCGAGGTGCGCGAGAAATACGACTACATCCTCATCGACACGCCGCCGTCGCTCGGCCTGCTGACGATCAACGCGTTCGTCGCGGCCGACGGCGTGATCGTGCCGGTGCAGTGCGAGTACCTCTCGCTGCGCGGCCTCGTGCAGCTCGAGAACACGCTTTCGATGATCCGCGAGAACCTCAATCCGCGGGTCGAGATCCAGGGGATCCTCCCGACGATGTTCGACAAGCGCCTGCTGCACTCGCGGGAAGCGGTCGAGATCCTCAAGGAGAACTTCGGCGACCTCGTGCTCCAGACGAAGATCCGTAAGACTGTGCGCTATGCAGAGGCTCCCGTGAAGGGGATGTCGGTGTTGAGGTACGACCCGACCGGTGACGCTGCGGATATGTACCGCGACCTCGCCAAGGAGGTGCTCGATGGCGCGTCGGCGCGCCAGCATGCGTGAGGGCCCGCTCGCGGAGCTCTTCCGGGCGACGGAAGCCGCGCAGCGCCAGGCCGAAGGCGGGGAAGAGCCCGCCGCGCAGGAGGCCGCCCCCGTAGCGCCTGCGCAGGCCGAGCCCGAGGAGCGGACGGTCGAGCATGTCCCGAGCTGGGAGGAGGCCTCGCGCGCCCAGGCGCCGCCGCCGCCAGCCCAGGCAGAGACGCCGGCTCCGCCCCCGCCGACCCCTGCTCCGATGCCGGGCCCGCCCGCGCCCGATCCCGTGCCTCCGCTGCCGGCGCCGGACCCGACGCCCGAGCCCCAGATTCGCCACGAGCCTCCCGTGCCCAGGTATGAGCCGCCGGTCTCTGTACCGCCTCCACGCGCTGTCGAGCCGCCCGTGCCTCACGGCGAAGCTCCGCCGCGGTCTCTCACCGAAGCGCCGGCACGGTCGCACTACGTCGATCCGCTCCCCGAGCAGCCGGCGCGGCTGAATCGCGCGCCACGGCCGGACAGCGTCGCCTACCTCGCTGTGATCAAGGTGATCGGCGTCGGCGGTGCAGGTATCAACGCCGTCAACCGGATGATCGACGCGGGGATCAGCCAGGTCGAGTTCATCGCCGTGAACACCGACATCCAGGCGCTGCACATGAGCGACGCGTCGGTGAAGATCCACATCGGGCGCGATCTCACGCAGGGCCTCGGCTCGGGTGCCGATCCGGCGATCGGTCGCGCGTCGGCCGAGGAGGGCTACGACCAGCTGAAGCACGCGCTGCGCGGCTCGGACATGGTGTTCGTCGCCGCGGGCGAGGGCGGCGGTACCGGCACCGGCGCTGCGCCGGTCGTCGCGAAGATCGCGCGCGATCTCGGCGCGCTCACCGTCGGCATCGTCACGACGCCGTTCAAGTTCGAGGGGACGAAGCGGCGCACACAGGCCGAGCAAGGCGTCCAGGCGCTGCGCGCGGCGTGCGACACGACGATCGTGATTCCGAACGATCGCCTGCTCGAGGTGCTCGACCGCTCGACCTCGATGCTCGACGCGTTCAAGGTTGCGGACGACGTGCTCCGCCAGGGCGTGCAGGGGATCACCGACCTGATCACGATGCCCGGCCTGATCAACCTCGACTTCGCCGACGTGCGCA
>DATCCI010000357.1:0-2585 GCA_036511415.1 Acidimicrobiia bacterium | reverse complement strand
AGGATCTCCTCGAGGCGGGACGCGGTCTCGGTTTCGGGCAGATCGGCGCCGTCGACCTCGGCGTTTTGCGCCGTTTGGGTAGCTACGTCAGCGCGCTTGTTGGAGGCCACACCAGGCAATCGGCGTCTCCGGCCGAAGCTGGAGTAATTGCCCCACGCCCAGGGGACCAATTCATACGGTCGATCCGGTCACACGGTCGATCCGGTCTGTGGGTCGGTCGCGTCGCGCGGGTTCCCGGCATCTAACGTCGGCCGAGCGGGCCCGACGAGGAGGAACACGATGGCAACTGCCGACGAGGTGCGCGACGCGTTGCTCGAGCGCATCGCCTATCACACCGTGAGTGCCGATGTTCACGACGTTATGGAGCTCGCGAAGGCGTACAGCTACCTCGTCGACGAGTTGGACGACGATGACGACGATGATGACGACGACGACTAGGTGATCACCCGGGAACGCGAATGGACCTCGTCTACACTGGTGCGCTCCGGCGCTCGTAGCTCAATGGATAGAGCATCTGACTACGGATCAGAAGGTTGGGGGTTCGACTCCCTCCGAGCGCGCTACACCTGACCTGCGGAACGCGTCGTCGGGCAACGAGTTGGGGGCGCGACCGCGACCCGCGCTTCGCCCGATTGATCACTCGGAGCCGCGCGGGCGTGCTAACCAAGTCTGACAATGTCGGTCCTGGCTGGTAGCCGCCCAGTTCGATCGTCCGGCGCGTCGCGCGTTCGCTCCTCCGGGGCGCGGTTTCGCGCCGACGTCGAGGGCCTGCGCGGCGTCGCGGTCGTCGCGGTCGTCTGTTATCACGCGGGACTCGGACTCACGAGCGGCGGGTACGTCGGCGTCGACGTCTTTTTCGTCATCTCCGGGTTTCTCATCACCCGCTTGCTGTGGAACGAGGTGGACGCGACGGGCCTGGTTTCGTTCGCCGCGTTCTACGGCCGCCGCGTCCGGCGGCTACTTCCGGCCGCCGGGCTCGTGCTCATCGCGACCGTCGTGGCATCGGCGGTGGCGCTGTCGCCATTGCAGGCCCGCGACGTGATCAAGGATGCGCAGGCTTCGGCGCTCTACGTGGCCAACTATCGGTTCGCCGCACTGCGGACGAATTATCTCGCGGCTCAGACCCCGTCGCCGATCCAGCACTACTGGTCGCTCGCGGTCGAGGAACAGTTCTACCTCCTGTGGCCACTGCTGCTGATGCTCGGCGCGGCCGTCCTGCCCAACCGGCTGCGGACGAATGCACGCGCGACCGTGGCGTTGCTCCTCGGCGTGCTCGGCTCGTTCTCCTTCGCGCTCTCGCTGTACCTCACGCGGGTATCCGAACCGTGGGCGTTCTTCTCCCTGCCCACCCGCGCTTGGGAGCTCGCCGCGGGCGCGGGGATCGCGTTGGCCGCGCCTGCAATCGCTCGCATGCCGAAGATCGCGGCCGCGCTGGTCGGTTGGGCCGGAATCGGCGCGATCGCCTGGGCAGTGACGCGCTTCACCAGCGCGACGCCCTTCCCCGGCACGTCCGCACTCGTGCCGGTGGCCGGCGCGGCGCTCGTGCTCGCGGCCGGGTGCGCGGCGCCGTCGCGCGGGGCGAGCATCGCGCTCGCGAGCTCACCGCTACAGCGAGCCGGGCGCATCTCGTATTCGTGGTACCTGTGGCACTGGCCCGTCCTGATCCTCGTACCTGCGATGATCGGGCACTCGTTCAACCTTGCGGAGAACCTCGCGCTGGTTGGGTTCAGCGCGGGGCTCGCGACTGCGACCGTCGCCCTGGTGGAACGTCCCGTCCGATTCGCGCCCCGCCTCGCAACGCAACCGCGAGTGTCGCTCGCGCTCGGCGGCACCATCACCGTGGCGACCGTGGTGACCATCGCCGTCGTCGCGACCACGCTCGCGCCCCTCCACGGAGCATCGCCGGTGGCCGCGCCCGGCTCGCTCGCGTCGGGCGGCGCGCAAGCGGCGGGTGCGTCGACCGTCGCGCCCGGCGGCGGGTCGGCGGGGAACGCCGCGACTCCGTCGCTGGGCCGGCGCCTTGCCGTTGCGTACTCACCGCTCGAGACGGAGGTCGCGCGCGGTGTTGCGACCCGCGGCGTGCCGTCGAACCTCGAACCGTCACTCGGCGGCGCGCACGGCGACGAGGCCCTCCCGTTCCTCGATGGCTGCAACGCGACCTACAGCGTCACCACGGTGCATCGATGTGCGTATGCGGCGACCCAATCGAGCACGAGCGTGATGCTGTTCGGCGACTCCCATGCGTCGCAGTGGTTTCCGGCGCTCGATACCGTCGCCAACCGCCGGAACTGGCGTCTCGTCGTACTCGACAAGAGCACCTGCCCGCCGCTCGAGCTCACCGTCTTCAGTCCAGTGCTCGACCGCACGTATACGGAGTGCTCCCAGTTCCGGCAGTCGTCTCTCGCGCGGATACGTGCCGAACGACCGAAGGTCGTGATCCTCGGCGTCGCGCGTCACTACAGCACCGCCTACCACTTTTCCGTATACGGGTCCGAGTGGATCTCCGGGCTCGCGTCGATGGTGCGCGAGATCCGCGCGCTCGGGCCTCGTGTCGTCGTCATGGGCCCGACACCGAAGCCCAACCT
>DATCCI010000356.1:0-5489 GCA_036511415.1 Acidimicrobiia bacterium | reverse complement strand
CAACATCGGCGAAACCGGAGACCCAAACCTCAAACCCGGCGACACCCGCACCTTCACCATCAAGAACATGACCGCCGGCAACTACGACATCGTCTGCAACCTCGCCCAGCACTACGGCAAAGGCATGCGCGCCCCCTTCACGATCGGCTGATTCCATGGACGACGAAACGGACCTCCCCCCCACGATTGGCTGGTTCCGCGCCATCCTGACCGCCGTCGTGATCGTCGTCGTCGGAATCGCAATCCTCGTGTACGGATCCAACGCCGTGCTGACGAAGGTGCACGGCAAGACGCGCAGCAGTCTCGTCGGGATCGTGACGCCGTTGTTCTTCGTCGTTCTGTTCGCGTTGGCGTGGGCGCTACGGCAGCTCCAGCGCCGGAAGATGATCTGATGTCGGTCCCCGCCGCGCCCGACGCCGAGTGGCTCTGGGCAAACGAGCCGTGTCGCGCCGCGTGCCCGGTCAACACCGATGCGGGGGCATACGTCACCGCGATTGCCGAAGGACGATTCGAGGACGCATATCTCATCGCACGCGCGCCGAACCCGTTTCCCTCGGTGTGCGGACGCGTCTGCGCCGCGCCGTGCGAGCGCGCGTGTCGACGGGGCTCCGTCGACGCGCCGGTGTCGATCCGTGCGCTGAAGCGGTTTGTCACCGAGCGCTTCGGCGTCGAGAGTTTCGCGGCCAACACCATCTGGCACCGTGGGCACGGTGAAGTACCCCCTGCGAGCGGTCCGAGCGTCGGCGTGATCGGCGGTGGGCCGGCAGGTCTCGCGGCCGCGTGCGACCTTCGTCTCGCCGGTCATCCGGTGACGGTGTACGAGGCCCAGGACCGGCTCGGCGGGATGATGGTGCTCGGCATCCCCGAGTACCGGCTTCCTCGGGCGCTCATTGCTCGCGAGGTCGAGGCGATCGTCGAGCTCGGCATCGAGGTCGAGACCAATGCGCGCATCGGCGAGACCCATTCGATCGCCGAGCTCCTCGACCGTCATGCCGCGCTCTTCCTCGCCGTCGGTACCGGGCGCGCCCGCGACCTGGACCTACCGGGACACGACCTCGACGGCGTGCTACGCGCCGTCGAGTACCTCCTCAACGTGAACCAGGGATTCCGCGTCGAGCTGGGCGATCGCGTGGTCGTCGTCGGCGGCGGCAACGTGGCCTTCGACGCGGCGCGCACGGCGCTGCGCGCCGCGTCCGCGGGAACGGCGCCACCCGCACCCGTTCCTCTGGGTGCGAGCTCCGACGAGGACGCGCGCCGTGCCATGACGACCACCCTCGATGTCGCGCGCGCCGCGCGCCGCGCCGGCGTACTCGATGTCACCGTCGTCGCGCTCGAATCAGCTGAAGAGATTCCGGCCGATCCCGAGGAGATCGAAGAGGCCGAACGCGAAGGCATTCGGATCGTGTACCGACGCGGCCCGCAACGGTTCGTCGGGGACGCCCACGTGACCGGCTTGGAGACGATCGCCGTGACGTCGGTGTTCGACGCCCAGGGACGGTTCGCCCCGGCGTTCGAACCCGGGACCGAGGCCGTGATCCCGGCCGACACGGTCATCCTCGCGGTGGGCCAGGGAGCAGATGTGGGCTTCCTCGACGCCGGTGTCGGGCTCGAGCGCACCGGTCCGGGCGGTGTGAAGGTCGATGCCGCGACCTTGCGTACTTCCGACCCGCGCATCTGGGCCGGGGGCGACGTCGCTCGGGGCCCGAGGAACCTGATCGATGCGATCGCCGACGGCAGGCGCGCGGCCGCTTCGATTCACCGCGCCCTGACCGGTGCCCCGGAAGGTTCTTCGAATCATGAGATCCGCGTCGAGCTACGCAGTGGGTTCCGGCGCCTCGACAGCGACTACGACGCGATCCCCCGCCAGCCGATTCCGGCCACGCCGACTGGTCGGCGTGTGGGATTCGGTGAGGTCGAGACCGGTTACGACGAGCAACAGGCTCGGCTCGAAGGACTCCGCTGCCTGCGCTGCTTCGACAACGTCATGCTCTCACCCGAGCTGTGCATCCTCTGCGGTCTCTGCGTCGACGTGTGCCCGCCCGATTGCATCACCATCGCGCGCGCCGACCACGTCGGGCTCGGGAGCGAGAAACAATCGGTGCTCCTGCTCGACGAGGACCTCTGCATCCGTTGCGGACTCTGCGTGAATCGCTGCCCGCCCGGCGCATTGTCGATGGTTCACGCGAGGGAGCCCACGCATGACTGACGTCCGCCAAGACAGCCTCGAGCCCGGCCGAACCTCCGTCGACCACGGCATCACGGCCCGCGTCAAACGCAGTGACACCTGGCGTTCGGCATTCCGTCATGCACAGACCGATACGCCACGCGGCCGAGCGCTCCAGTCGTTCAGCAATGTCTTCTTGCACGTCTACCCCGTCAAGATCCCGAAACGCGTATTGCGATTGCGGTATTCGCTCCGCCTCGGGTTCATCGCGGCGGTGCTCTTCGGGATCCTGCTCGTCACGGGCATATATCTCATGTTCGTGTACACCCCCTCGGTCGGGTCCGCATACGGCGACATGCAACACCTGAAGACCGGCGTCGGCTTTGGGCAGTTGATCCGCAACGTGCATCGCTGGGCGGCACATTTGATGGTGCTCGTCGTAGCCCTTCATCTCGTCCGGGTCTTCTACGCCGGCGCCTACAAGAAGCCGCGCGAATTCAACTGGGTGATCGGCGTGATGCTGCTGCTGCTCACGCTCGGCTTCTCGTTCACCGGCTACCTGCTGCCCTGGGACCAGCTCGCGTACTGGGCTGTCACGGTCGGCACGAATCTCGTGCACTACGTCCCGCTCGTCGGAGGCAGGCTGCAGGACCTCTTGATCGGTGGCCCGCAAGTCGGACAGAACACCTTGTTGCGTTTCTACGCGCTGCACGTCGCGGTGCTCCCGATGCTCCTTGTCCTCATGCTGGTCGTGCACATCTGGCGAGTCCGCAAGGACGGCTTCGCCGTGGAACGATCGAGCGTCGGCGCGTTCGCCGAAGAAGCAACCGAGCAGCCGCCGTCCCCACCCGCACCGGCAGCCACCCCAATGGCCCGAGCCGCGCCCGAGCTGTACGGCGGTCGGGTGCGCCTGCTCGGCGTCGTCGACCGGGAGTCGATCACCGAGGAAGCACGACCCGTCGACGACACCGTCTTCACCTGGCCACATCTGCTGGTGCGACACGTCGTCGTCGCCCTCGGCACCGCGGCGGTCGTGCTGGGTCTCGCAGTCTCCTTCAGCGCGCCCCTACGCGGCCTCGCGAATCCGAACCTCACACCGGAGCCGGCGAAGGCACCTTGGTACTTCGCGGGATTGCAGGAACTGCTCTCGCGCTTCGACGGGCTGGTTGCCGGGATCCTCGTTCCCGCGGGAGCGGTACTCGTCCTCATGCTGCTCCCTTACATCGATCGGAACCCGGACACCCGAGCAAGTCATCGCAAAGTCGCGATCTCGCTGTTCAGTTTGCTGCTCGCGATCACGGTGACGCTCACGGTGATCGGAACGTTCTTCCGCGGTCCCGGCTGGACGTTCGTCGCGCCGTGGACCCACTCGTACATCGAGTTCTAGGAGCCTCAATGGATGACAAGAGTCGACGCGATTTTCTCCGCGGTGGCTGGAAGCTCAGCGGCGCACTGCTGATCGGGGCCGCGACCTACACCGGCTACGAGGCACTACGCCCGTTGGCGTCCGGCGCGTCCGGCGCCAAGCTCACGGTCGGCACGACGTCGACCTTCGCCGCGGGCACCAGCACGTACGTGTCCGCCGGCCGGATGTACATCGTCAACGCGAACGACTACCTCTTCGCACTCTCGCAGAAGTGCCCGCACCTCGGTTGCCATGTCCCGTTCTGTGAAAGCTCAGGCCGGTTCGAGTGTCCGTGTCACGGTTCGATCTACGACCTCGCGGGCGAGTACATCACGGGCCCCGCGCCACGGGGCATGGATCGTTACGAGGTGGTACTCGACGGCCAGAACGTCGTCGTCGACACGAGCGTCCTGAAGACGGGCCCGGCCCGCGGGGTCAAGAACTTCCTCACCCCGCCCAAGGGCCCGAGCTGCATCGGCAAGGCCTGACGTGCCGCGTGAACGCCCGCAGCCCCCGCCGTTCGAACCCGAATGGCTCGACCGCAGCCTGAACCGCTACCTCGCGTGGGGTCTCGTGTTCATGATCCTGCTCCTCGCCGGCTTCGTCGCATACCGCGTGCGTGAGCCCGGCCTCCGAAGGGCCGCGACGCGCGCGCAGACGACGAGCTATACGGCCATCGGGACGCAGATCTTCGCCGCGAACTGCGCGCAGTGTCACGGGAAGGACGCAGCCGGAGGCGGCAGCGCGCCGACTCTGAACTCGAGAGAGTTCTTGAAGAGCACCACCGACGACCAGATCTTCGCGCTCGTGTCGGGAGGCGTGTCGGGAACGGAGATGCCCGCGTGGAGTCTCGACTACGGAGGCACGTTCACCGCCGAGCAGGTACGACAGGTCGTCACCTATCTACGCTCACTCGAACCGAATGCACCGAGCGTTCCCAAATGGCGCCAGAGCGCGAAGGCGACTCGGTAGCGGCAGAGGCTGACCGCGAGGCGTCACGCCCTCACGACGCGGGGCTGCTGCGACGGGGCTCGCGGTGATGTGCGCGAAGACGGGATTCAGATGGACTGGCATACGTGATCGGGTTGGTGCAGTTCCAAGACGTCTCGCGACGCAACCGTATCGGTGCGCTCTCCAGGTCTTCACGACAATGTCACCCAAACGCATCGTGGCGCGCTCGGTATCTATCGAGGTTCGCCAACGAACACCACAACGCGCCGCACGGTGCCATTCCAGATCGGGAACAGACACGAGCCTGTTGACCAGCTACCTCACCGGGATCCTGTTGACGCAGCGGGCAGTGACGTCACCCGAGCCGCCAGAGCTCATGACCGACTTCTGGCGCGCGGCCTACGCCGCGATCGATCAGACCTCGATGTAGACGATCTCGGGTGTGCGGAGCTCGGGTGCTCTCACTCCGGCGGTCAGCATCGTCAGGACGCGTGGGTATCAGGCAGCGGGTCCCATAGGCCGAGCGCCTGCCAGATGCGACGGTACACAGGTCCGTCGAGGTCGAGCTCGTGCCAAAGGCGGCGCAGCTTGCGCATTGACTCGAGCGCCTCGGCGTGGTGCGCGTCGTTGCTGGTATACGCCTCGGCTATCACTGCCTCGGGGATGGCGTAGCGCTTGACGATCTGGCGCGACGGCCGCAGCATCATCTGCGCCATGGTCGCCAGGACCAGCGGCGCGCCGACGCCGAGCGCGACACGACGACCCTTGCCCAGCTTCGGTACCTCTCGCTTGAGGTAGTGGCGGGCGAAGGAAAGGTGGCGGGCCTCTTCGGTGACGTGGATGCGCATGATGCGTTCGAGCAGCGGGTGGATCTCCCTAGCGGAGCGCAGCTCGCGCCGTTGCACGTGGTCGATGGGGTCTTCGCCGCCGAGGACGAACAGGAAGAACAGCGGCGGGAACCGCCGGCCG